>NZ_LIRO01000003.1:0-19228 GCF_002742025.1 Limnothrix sp. PR1529 | reverse complement strand
GGTGTGATTGAGCTTGAAAAATAGGTCTCTCATGCTCATCAAACCTTGATCAAGAATGAAGGTCAACCAGATCTCAAAAAATCTCCGACTGCTGAGCACTGGGTAATCATGCTCAGGTAAGCTTTTGAGAATAGGTTTGACGATTTGAGAGAATGAGCGTAACATTGGTGTATTACTTTTTGATTGTTTGGGGTAAGAATTACATCTTCTTACCCCTTTTTTATAACCTGAATCTGTCATTCAACACTTCTGATCAAAACTTATACTCAAAATCTATTAAAGCTTGTTACGGCCTATCAAAAATATATTTCTAGCCCCATTCAAGAATTACAAGACTTGAGTGAAGAAATTGATCTTGACTTCTTGCAAGATGACATGATTAACATTCTCAGATCAATGCAAACCGGGAGTGAGCGAATTCAAAAAATTGTGCTCTCGTTACGCAACTTCTCGCGGTTAGATGAATCCAAATTCAAAGCAGTTGATATCCATGCAGGAATGGATAATACTTTGATGATTTTGCAGCATCGGCTTCAAGCAACTGCAACTCGCCCGGAAATTCAAGTTAGAAAGCAATATGGCAACCTACCTCCAGTGGAGTGCTATGCCGGATCGCTCAATCAAGTGTTTATGAATCTGCTGAATAATGCTATTGATGCGATTGAAGAATCCAATCAAGCCTGCACTAATCAAGAGATACAGCATAATTGTCATGCAATTTGGTTACGCACAGAAGTTAATGGTCAAGATCAAATTAAAATTACGATCGCTGATAATGGCCAAGGAATTCCTGAAGAGGTGCAATCACGTATTTTTGACCCCTTCTTCACAACAAAACCCGTCGGCAAGGGGACAGGTTTGGGACTTTCCATTAGCTATCAAATCATCACTGAAAAACACAAAGGTAAACTCTACTGTCATTCAATAAGGGGAGCAGGCACGGAGTTTATGATTGAAATTCCTGTGCGGCAACAGTCCTCAACCTCTCGATAATGCAATAGCGCTGGATAGAAGCCAAGACAATAGAGGTCATGATTAATGACTACACGGCAGCTCAATCCTAAACTCCAATCTCGATTAGGCCTTACTCCAGAACAGCTTGCTGAGTTTTGCCAACGATGGAAAGTGGTTGAACTCGCTCTCTTTGGCTCAGTTCTCAGAGACGACTTTTCCGTGAGTAGCGATGTGGATGTCTTGGTCAACTTTGCTCCTCATCATTCTTGGGGCTTGGAGTTTGTTCAAATGCGAGACGAATTAGCGACGCTCTTGCAACGCCCAGTTGATTTGTTAACTCGTCAAAGCGTGATGAACAGCCATAACGCTCTTCGCCGCCAAGCAATCTTAGATTCAGCAGAAGTTATTTATGCAGCAGCAGTAGGGTGGGCATTGTCCACCTACACTTATGGCTCATCGCTAACGCAATCTGATCGCACTGCGATCAATGCGTGATCATTATTTTGAGGATGAATGCCGTTTTGGCTGGATAGCGGTGGGCATTGCCCACCCTACTCGCTACTCTACCCTACTGCTTAACTTGAAATGCTAAGATTAACTCCTTACCCAAAGGAAAAACCTCTATGGCTGAGGCAGTAAATGATTCAGAACAATTCGTATATGACATATGCTCAAATTCATTTTTGTCTTTATGGAGTTACATTAATCCTCAAGGCAAAGATCCAGGTAAAGAGCTGTGTGATGTGCTGATAGTATGCAATCCTCATGTAATTATAATAAGTGTCAAAGACATTAAACTGAAAAATACAAATGATCCAATGGTTGATTGGAAGCGGTGGCAACGAAAAGCCATTGAAGGTTCAATAAAACAAATTAAAGGTGCTATTCGATGGCTTGATCAATTAGACTATGTTGTTCAGAAAGATGGTTCTCGAGGGTTAAATCTACCATTGCCGAGTGAAAGAATATATCACCGCATAGCAGTTGCTTTTGGTGGAGAACGAGAAGTTCCAATCAGTTCCTCTATTGAGGAGGGTGATTTTTTTCATATTTTAGATGAAAAATCAGTTTTCCTGATTCTTCGCCACTTGGATACCATAAGCGATTTTGTTGATTACTTAATTAATAAAGAAGTGTTGCTATCTAATACCTCAATTATTATCAATGGTGGCGAGGAAAACCTTCTTGCAATTTATTTGCATAACGGTCGCCAGTTCCCTACAGGAGTGGATATGGTGCTCCTTGAGAATGATCTTTGGGAAGAAATAAATAACAAACCCGAGTTTCAAGCAAAATTACGGAGAGACACTATAAGTTATATCTGGGATGACTTGATTGAAGTCTTCTGTCAAGGTGGATTCGACAGGGAAGATTGGCTAAGTTCAAATATGTCTGATTTTGAAATAGCCATCCGTGTTCTCGTTAAAGAAAATCGGTTTTCAAGGAGGTTGCTAGGAAGTGCTTTCAAAGATTTTCTTGAACTCAAGAAAATGGGGCGAGTTAGTTCCCGGTGTATGCAATCAATGAGTGGTGTTGGATATGTTTTCTTTGCCTATGCAAGTAACAGTACTTTTGAAGAACGAAAAAGAGAGCTTCTTGTTAGATGCTTTGCTTCACTGTGTCAATTTCATGAGTGCTCTACAGTAATTGGTGTTGGTGTAAATATTCCAGGACAGAAACCTAAATATGGATATTCGAGTGATCTTGTCCTCTTACAGGCTCAAAATAATCAATGGTCAGAAGAAGACTTAAGGCAAGCAAAATACTGTAGAGATGAATTAGGCTTTTTCAAGAATCCTAACAAAACGCAGCTTCACGAAGATGAGTACCCCGTGATTGAGAATATTGATGATACTTAACAATTTCAATGTGTCAGAATAAATTTAAGCTAACTATTAATCACAGAGTCTATTTATGTCCAGAATATTAAGTGATTTGACTGCGAAGTGATCGCCTGTCACATTCAGTAAATATCTTCAAAAGTTTGGATTGCCAACTGCTCAAATGCTGTGTGTAACTAGGGACTGAGCAAACACTCAGCCCCTTGTCATTCAAACCGGAATTACTCCTACGCCGTGAAGTACTTCGCGATCGGGTGGTAGGCAACGATCGCCGTAGTGGACTGCTCCGGGTAAAGCTGCTCGCTTTCGTCCATATACATGTTGATTCGATCGGTTTGCAGCAACTGCAACTGAATCAATTGATCCTGAATATTCGGACAAGCTGGATAGCCAAAGCTGTAGCGCGATCCCTGATAACGCTGGGCTAAAATGTCCCGCAATTTGTCCGGTTCCTGCGCCCCAAACCCGAGTTCCCGACGGATGCGAGCGTGCGTCCATTCCGCCAGCGCTTCCGCCGTTTGCACCGCCATCCCGTGGAAGTACAAATAATCGGAATATTGATTCGCCCCAAACAGTTTTTGGGCATATTCCGTGGCAATTTCGCCCACCGTCACCGCTTGCATCGGGAACACATCAAAGATGCCCAACTCCTTCGGTGCAAAGAAATCGGCAATGCAAAGGCGACGCAATGATCCTTGGCGCGGAAACTCAAATTGGGCGATCGGCTCCAGGTTGGTTTGCCCCACGTTGACCGCTTCCGGGTCGTAGATATAAAGCGTATTCCCCTCCGCATTGCAAGGGAAATAGCCATAGATCACTTGCGGTTGCAGCAGGTTTTCCGCCAACACTTTGGCTTTCCATTCCGCCAAAATTGGCCACACTTTGGCATCAATAAAGGCATCGTAATCCTCGCGGGATTGCTCCTTCGGTTTGCGGAATTGCCATTGACCGACGAACAAGGCTTGCAAGTCGAGATAGTTGAACACCTCCTCGATCGCAATGTCCGAGGGATTCAGCAATTGGCTGCCCCAGAACGGCGGTTGGGGGCGATCGATGTTCGGGTCAACCGCTTCCGATCGCCGCGTATCAATCACCTTGGGTTTCTCGGTCTTGGCGGGTTTCTCAGCCGCATCGTCGCCATCCGCCTTGGCTTGGCCATAGCGACCCAGCGCCGCCGGGTCATCGGCAAATTCCCCTAAAAAGCCCTGGAAATCATCCCATTGTTCAGCGGCTTTTGCGGGCATCAACTTATCCATAAAGCTGAGATCTGAGAAGGCATCTTTGCCATAGATCACCCGACCGCGATAGGTCTTTTGGCAATCTTCATAGACAAACTTGGGCGTGAGGGCCGCGCCGCCCAAAATCACGGGCACGGTAATGCCGCGATCGTTGAAGGTCTCCAGGTTTTCCTTCATAAACGCCGTCGATTTCACCAACAAACCGCTCATGGCAATGCAATCGGGCTTGTGTTGCTCGTAGGCATCAATGATGTTTTCCACGGGCTGTTTAATGCCCAAATTAATCACCCGATAGCCGTTGTTGGTGAGGATAATATCCACCAGGTTTTTGCCAATGTCATGCACATCGCCCTTGACCGTGGCGATCACGAAAGTCCCCTTGGCATTGTTGCTGGTTTCGGATTTCTCCATGTGCGGTTCCAAAAAGGCCACCGCCGCTTTCATGGTTTCCGCTGATTGCAACACAAAGGGCAATTGCATTTGACCCGAGGCAAACAATTCCCCCACCACTTTCATCCCATCCAACAGATAGGTGTTGATGATTTCTAGGGGTGGATATTGGGTCATGGCCTGCTGCAAAATCGTTTCGAGGCCCAACCGTTCGCCATCGATGATGTGGCGTTTCAGTTTCTCTTCGAGGGAGAGATTTTCATCCACACCCGCCGCCTTTTTGGTGGTGGCTCCTTCAAAGAGTTGAGTTAACTGGGTTAGGGGATCGTAAACACAAACATCTCCCTCAAACCGGCGGCGATCGAAGATCAAATCGCGACAGACTTCCTGATGCTCCGGCTCAATTTTAGCTAGGGGCAAAATCTTAGCGGCACTGACGATCGAGGAGTCCATTCCCACCTGCATACATTCATGCAGGAACATGGAGTTCAGCACCTGCCGCGCCGCCGGATTCAGACCAAAGGAGATGTTGGAAACACCGAGCAAAATGTGGCAACCGGGCAGATTTTCCCGAATCAATCGAATCGATTCGATCGTGGCGGCTCCGTTTTTGCGGTCTTCTTCAATGCCGGTGGAAATCGGCAAGGCCAGGGTGTCGAAGAAGATTTCATGGGCAGGAATCCCAAACTCCACCGCTTGCCGATAGGCCCGCTGGGCGATCGCGAATTTCTTTTCGGCGGTGCGGGCCATCCCGTCTTCATCGATCGTCCCGATCACCACCCCCGCGCCATAGGTTTTGGCCAGCTCCAGCACTTTCAAAAAGCGCTCTTCACCGTCTTCATAGTTGGTGGAATTCAGCAAACATTTGCCGCCGGCTACTTTCAAACCGGCTTCCATTTTTTGCCATTCCGTGGAGTCCAACATCAGTGGCAAGGTGACATTATTCACCAGCCGTGAAACTAACTCCCGCATATCCCGTTCGCCATCGCGACCCACATAGTCCACGTTTACATCCAGCACGTGGGCCCCTTCGCGGACTTGGGCTTTGGCCAGGGAAACTAGCCCATCCCAATCTTCGGCGTTCAGCAGTTCTCGACACTTTTTGGAACCGCTGGCGTTCAGGCGTTCGCCCACAATCAGGAAGGAATTGTCTTGCTGATAAAGCTGGGTTCCGTAGATCGAGGCGGCGGCGGGTTCGTAATGTAATGGGTTGCGATCGAACCGGCCCGGTTCCAAGTTTTCAGGAACCCGAATCTCGCGGGCTTTGGGTTGCAAGGATTCGGAAATGCCGACCAATTCCTTGATGTGGTCGGGGCGCGTGCCGCAGCAACCGCCCACCACTTGCACGCCCCAATCTTCCACGAATTTGTGCAGGGCCATCCGCAATTCCATCGGGGTCAGGCGGTAGTGGGCATGGCCGCCGACGTTTTCCGGTAAGCCCGCGTTGGGAATGCAGGAGACCACAAAGGGCGATCGCTCGCAAAGATAGCGAATATGCTCCGCCATCCGATCGGGGCCAGTGGCACAATTCAACCCCAAAATATCGATCGGGTAGGGTTCCAAAATCGCGACGACGGCGTTGATATCCGTCCCCACCAACATCGTGCCGGTGGTTTCCATGGTCACCGAAACCATCAGCGGAATCCGCGATCCTTGCTCGACAAAAACCTCTTCGATCGCATTCAGTGCTGACTTAATTTGCAATACATCCTGGCAGGTTTCAACAATCAACAAATCAGCCCCACCATCGATGAGTGCTCGGGCCTGTTCCGCGTAGGCCGCTTTCATCGTGTCGTAGTCAATGTGGCCCAGGGTCGGTAGTTTCGTTCCCGGCCCCATGGAACCGGCCACAAAGCGCGGTTTTTCAGGGGTCGAAAATTCGCGGGTCAGTTCCTTGGCCAGCTCCACGGCCTTGCGGTTGAGGGCATAGGCCTGGTCGGCCAAATCGTATTCCGCCAGGACGATCGAAGTTCCCCCAAAGGTGTCGGTTTCGATCACATCTGCGCCTGCCTTCAGATATTCCCGATGCACATAGGCCACGGCTTCCGGCTTGCTTTGCACCAAATACTCATTACACCCCTCATACTGCGGGCCGCCAAAGTCTTCGGCCGTCAGGTTCTGCGCCTGGAGGAGCGTCCCCATGCCGCCGTCAAAAACGATGACCGGACGCGAAGGGTGATGCAACCGTTCCAAAAAGGGATGAGTCATGGTCAGGGATGGAGCAGCAATTGGAATGCGAATGGGTTGGGGCGTGGCACTGTACTGTTGACCAGCGCGGTTGATTAGCCCATGGGGCCAATGTCCCTATTGTGCCGGATTTGGCCGAGAGGTCTAGGCCCGGCGTGATTTCCGCAACCAGGGAGCACTGATCGCCCGGAAGGTCTAAACAGCCCAAACCGCCACCGGGTGAACCTCATCAATCAACAGAGACCCGATGCTCAAACCCTGGCCCCCAGGCCTACGAGGGCTTGGCCAGTCACCCAGGTGACTCCTCAGACCACTCCTAAGACAGTCGCCCTTCAGCGATCAGGGCCTGGTGAATGAAGCTGGCCAGATCGGCGCGGGTGGTGGGTTGGTTGGGATTCAGGCGATCGGGACTGGGTTGCCCTTGCAGGATTTGGCGCTTGAGGGCAGCGGCAATTTTGCCCTGCACGGCGCTGGGAATTTCAGCGCGATCGTCCAGCACTGCCAAGCCTTCGGGGGACTCATCGGGCCAAGCCAGCCCTCCGGCCAGGGCTGCGGCCAACTGCCAACGGGGCACACCCAACTCGGGGCCAAATCGATCGGCATCCATCCCCGAGAGGAACTGACCCCGGTAGGCGCGATCGATCGCCGCCGCCGCCCAATAGCCCGATGGCACATCTTGAAAGACCTTGCCCGATCGCCGATCGCCTGGATCAAAGGCTTTGACCAACACCGCCGCCAATTGGGCCCGGTTAATCGGCTCATCGGGATGGAATGAGCCGTCCTCGTAACCGCTGAGAATGGCCTGTGCCGCCAGGGTATTGATGAAGGGGGCGGCCCAATGGTCGGTGATGTCGCTGAAGGCGCTGCTGGCCGGATCGCTGTTGGTGTTGTTGCTGCCCAAATCGACAATGTAGGGCGATCGCAGGGCGCTGGCCAGGCCCTTGGTGACCAGGGCTTGGTAAAGGAAGGCGGACACTTCCCCCCGGGTGATGGCCCGCTCGGCTTCCAGGCGGGTGAGGTCGGGATAGTTCACCACCATGCGCCGCACCGTGGCCGTGGCGATCGCGTCGCGGGCAAAGTTGGGAATCCGAATCGCATCGCTGTAATAGCTCAAAACACTCAAGGTTCCCCCCGTCAAACCCAGGCCATTCACCAGGGCGACCAACGCTTGGGCCCGGGTGAGGTTGGCATTGGGCTTAAAGCTGCCGTCGGGAAACCCTGCCAGCAATCCGCGCCGATAGCATTGGTCGATCGCCCCGGCGGCCCAAAAACTGGCCGGCACATCCCAAAATTTCGCCCCCGATCGCAGGTTGGGCAAACTGGGAAAAGCCTTCACCAACAGGGCCGCAAACTGCCCCCGCGTCAGGTTGGTGTTGGGGCGAAAAGTGCCATCCTCCTTGTAGCCGCTAATGATTTGCCGTTGGATCAACTGGCGAATAAACGCTTCGGCCCAATGGCCCGTCACGTCATCCCCCAGCGGGCCAGGACTGGGGGTTGGGCCAGGACTCGGAGCCGGACTGCCGCCGCCCGCCCGCCGCCGGGCCTCCAACACCGCCTTGTAAGCGTTCACCTTGCCATAGCCAAACCACCGGGAAAACCCGCGACTGTCATAGGAACCGTAGCGAAATCCAAACTGTGGATCGGCGTTGGTGTCCACAATTTTGTCCGCCGTTGATTCCAGAATTTGTTTCACTTCCCGCGCCGTCAGGTTGGGATTCGCGGACAATACCAGGGCCGCCACACCCGCCACCACCGGGCAAGCGCTGGATGTGCCCCCAAAGTCGGCGGTGAAGTCCGTGCTGCTGTAGCCCGCTGACCCCAGGCGATCGGTCGTGAATACTCCGGCTCCGGCCAGGTTGCTGGTCACCTGGGGCGGAGTCAGAATTGCGCCGGTTTCCGGCAACCAAATTCCCGGTGATGCATTGTTGCTGGGGGCGCAAACGGAAATGTTATCGCCCCAATTGCTGTAGGCGGCTTTGCGGTTCAAGCTGGTGGAAGCGGCAACGGCAATCACGTCCGGATGGGCCGCGAACCCGGACAGCCATTCCGTGGATCCCGACAACACCTTGTTGGGCCAACCCTGCTCATTCACCGTGCCATTCACGGGCCGGTTCGCGTTGCCGGCCGCAAACACAATCACACAGCCTTTGCCGTTGCGGCCCTGGGTGGCGGCTCGGTTGAGGGCTGCTCGCTGCCGGGTGGACAGGGGAAAGTAAATGCTGCCTGGGCCCCAGCTACAGGAAACCACGGCGGCCCCCCGGGACACGCACCAATCAAACAGTTCTTCCACCGCTTGGTCATCTAAATAGCCGGTGGTGCGAATGGGCATCAAGGCACAACGGGGAGCCACGCCCACAATGCCGCTGCCGTTTTCTTCGGCCACGGCAACCCCAGCGCAGGCGGTTCCGTGGCTGTCATCCCGCGTGCCAGGCAGGGGGTTAAAGTCGTTGTCTTTAAAGTCTTTGGGGCTGACAATTTTGCCGGTTCCCTGAAAGTCCGGGTGGCTGAGGTCGATGCCATCGTCGGCGATCGCGATGATGATGGATCGATCGCCCCGGGTAATGTCCCAGGCTTTTTCCGCATCGATGTGGGAACCGGCGGTGATGCTGCTGCCCCCGTTGTTTTGCAAATACCACTGGGAACTGTAAAACCCATCCCGTGGCCGGTAGAAGGGTTGGCTTTCGAGGATGGCGTTGGGTTCGGCGCTCAGAACGGCCGGATTTTCCAGCAGGGTGTTGGCAATTTTCAGGGGGTTGAGGGGCGTTCGATCGCTCAGGCGATAGATAAACGCATTGGGGATGCCGTCCAGGGGTTTTACCAACACCAGCCCCAGGCCTTGGGCGATCGCATCCACCGCCTGGGCCACCAGGGTGGGATGGAACACGATCGTCACCTCATCCCCCAAATAAACCCTTGTGGCCCCCTGGCCTTGGTACTGGTAAACATGGCTCACGTAGTCAAAGGCTCCCGATCGGCGAGCCTCATCCATCACCGAATCCAACCGGGCCGGAGCCACCAGCAACTCCACCAGGGCCACGCCTCGCCCCAGAGGTCGTACCTGGGTTACGTCCGGCAGACGGGTGAGATCGATCGGCTGGGCGGCTTTGGGGCGCACCACGAAGCGATCGGGCACTTTTTCTAGGAGGACTTCATCTCCGCCCCGTTGCAACACCAGGCCCAGAAACTGGGGCGGCACACCAACGGCCCCCACAGAGTCCAAATCAGACGGCACGGGATGAGAAGAAGGTTGCAAATCCGCCACGGGGAATATCTCCTGAAACAGGCTGGAAACAGGCTGGGAAGCAGATTGCCCTGAAGACGACAGGGGGGTCATCGACGGCGACGGAAATCAGCCAGCCAGAATGGTCAATGCCGCCACCAATCTAGGCTGATCGGGCGCGGAGGGGCCCAAGGGCGATCGAACCTTGTCGTAGAATAGAGCCGATTTGACCAAAGTAATGGATACAAGCCTCGCCCTTGGAGAGTGGCTTGATCCCAGTCGCGGGCGGGCAGTCCGAGACTCAAAACGGACGCAAAGGCCAGCGTGAATCCAGTTCGCTGGTGGCGGCCCATGAAGCGTCAACCCATGGTCTAGTCGAGCAACCTCGGTTGCTTGGTTAGCACCAGAATCCCCACGCCTTTGGGGTGGGGAGGATGTCAAGCGGCTCCTAATCAATCCACCCAGCCCATGCTAGCCCTTCGATTCCCCCGGTTGCTGCGTGTTGTTTTTCCCCTGTTGGCAGTTGCCGCGCTGGCCCCCAGCGTGCGGGCCCAAGAAACGAATTTGCCCGATGCCACGCCAGCTAACCCTGAACCGGCGGTGGTTCAAGCAACGGGACTGTTGAGCATGGCCGGCGGTCAACGCTTGATGGACGAAGCTGCCCGCGCGATCGAGTCCCAAAACTACGGTTTGGCTCAACAGCGCTTGCAGCAAGCTCGACAGGTGTTTAACCAGTTGTCGAACTTCCATCAGCAATTGTCTGGTGCATTTTCCGCGATCGACAACCGCATTTCCCAAGAACAGCGCAAGAACGCCCTTGAAGCGGCCCAAATGCGCGATTTATCGACCTATCAGCTTGCCTTGGTTCACCGGGCCCAAAATCAACCGGAATTAGCCATTCCTCTGTTGGTGCAGATTGTTTCGAGCCAAAGCCCCACGCGAGATTTGGGAACCAAGGCCTATCAACAACTGGCGGAGCTGGGCTTCATCAGTCCGGGGGCCCTGCGTCCAGCGCCCGCACCGGCTCCCGCTGCCACACCTCGCTAGTTGGGGTAGGGACAATTGAGCCGACCGCCAGCCCTCAGCAATCGGCAGCGCTGGTTCCAATCCCAGTGGCTGGAGGTTGATCGGGCCCTGCGAGACGGGGCCACGTTGGCCCAACGACGCGATCGCCCCTGGTGGGATCAGTGGGTCTTGGCGGGCCGGCAGCGAGAGTTGCGGGCGGCCCGATCGGTTTTGGGCTGGCTGGCGGGCGGCATTCCCGACCCATCGATCAATCTGGATCCAACCAATCTGGATCCAACCAATCTGGATCCAACGAATCGGGGCGGGAGCGGCTGGGATCCGGAGGACGATACGGCATCGTCAGCATCGGTGCTCAATTCGCCTTTGGGCCGATCGGCAACGCGCCCGATTAACCGCCCACCAACGCAACCGGCCAATTCAGCCGCTAATCAGGCTGCGGGTGGGGCCAATCCATCGGCCAATGCGCCACCCAATCGCCCGATCGGCTCCGGAGCGATCGACTCCAGCCGTAATCCGCCCCCGCCCCCTGAGGATCCGGCGAGTGGTTCCACACCAACCGCCCTAGACCTGACCCTTTGGCGATCGACCCTCTTTGACGATGCGGTGGCCCGGCTGACGGTCGATCGACTGGTGAATTTGACCGGTTCCCCCCTGGAAATTGAAATTTTGCATCCCGATCGCCGTCGGGAACTGTTGGCCCTGGTGTTGCGGCGGGTGGAACGGGGCCTGGAGGAAGTGCGCCGCGATCGACTGCGGGGCGATCGGCTGCTGGCCCAACAGGAAGCCTTGTTGCAAACCTGGTGGGTTCAGCTTCTGGATGACTTTTTAGGCGACTGGCTCACGGAGCGCTCAACCCTGCGATCGGGCAGTGGGGCCTTGCGGCTCCAACGCGATCGACTGCTTCAGGATTGGTCGATTGTGGCCACAGATATTCTGAATCGTGCCGTGGAATTGGGCCCCCTGCTAGAGCATCTGCTGTGGGGTCTGCCCCTAACGGTGGATGGGGTGACGGTGGAGGCGGGAACCGGGGCCGCCCTCGATCGGGCCAGTGCCCTGCTTCACAATCTGGTGCTTTGTTTGGCCTGCGCCGTGGTGCAACCGGTTTTGAATCGCTATGGCGATCGGGAAGGCCTGAAGCTGGCCCTGTTCGATCGGCGCTGGTTGCCCACCCGGGAAGTGGAACGGTTTCGGAATGACCTGGCTTGGAAATATCGAGTGCAACGCTGGGTCAGCGAACCCAAAGCCATCTACGAAAGTCGCTATTGGCTGCTGACGGCCAGCGATCGAGGCATTGTGGCCCTGCCGGTTTATGCGCCCCGCAATCAGGAGTGGCGGGCCCTGTCCGGTGTGCCCTTGGGGGTCACGTTGCTGATTGAAGCCCGCGACGCGATCGCCCCTCGGGTGCGGGCCACGGTCACCCTGGCCGGTCGTGGGGCCCTGATGGTGCTCCAGGCGATCGGGCGAGGCCTTGGCTTCATTGGCCGCGGCATCATTCAAGGATTGGGCGATGCGCTCGATCGCCGCAAGACTTGATGAATCGCGAGTCAAGACTTTTCTTTGGGGCTGCCAGATGGGCATTGCTCCCCTGCGACCCAACGCCCTCGATCGCTCGCCTTCGATGGTCATCACTGGCCCCGATCGGCTAATCCGACACAATCTTCAGCAGCCGCACAAACAGCACCCCCAACAGGGCATAGGTCAGCATCGCCACGATCGCATTCAGATCCAACGCATTGAACTGGCCAAACCGAAACACCGGGAATAACGTCGAAAAGGGGCCAATGTAGGGATTAGCCAAAAACTCAATGCCCTGAGCAAAGGGACTGCGGGGATTCGCTCCCGTCAATTGCAACAGGAATCGCATCCCAATCAAAATTTCCAGCGCCACAATCAGGTAATAGGTTCCCTGTTGCACCCGCCGCAACACCTCATTGCGCCGCGCGATCGCCATTTGTCGGGCCTCTTCCCGCAAGCGGCGCTCCTCCGCCCGCAACTGCATTTCATAGAGCTTGCGGGCGTAGTCTTCGGGGGGCAGTTGGTCACCCGGCAGGCTATCAGCGCCCGGTTGAGAGGGGCGATCGTGAAACGGATTGCCGTTGGTGCTCATGGATTCGGGATCAGGCCCTAAAAACAGCGATCGAATCCATGCAATCGTTTTGCGGCTCCGTCGTCAAGCGATCGCCCCTCCGAATCCATGATCCACGCAGCGGCCATTGGCTCGGCCTTAAGCCAGCCTTAAGCCAGGTCAAACAGCAACAGCTCCGCATTCTCGGAAGCCGTAATTTCCACCTGCTCCAGGGCCGTGATGGCCGCCGCGTCGCCCGCCTCCAGCGTCACCCCATTCAGGGCGATCGCCCCACGAGCCACCTGCAACCATCCGCCACGCTCAGGGCTGGCAAATTGATGCACCACCCGATCGCCCGCCGCCAACGAGCTGGCAAAAATCAGCGCATCCTGATGAATCGTCACCGAGCCATCGCGACCATCGGGCGAAGCCACCACCCGTAACCGCCCCTGCTTGTCTTCCGGCGCAAAGAACACCTGCTCATAGCCCGGTTGCAAGTTGTTGCGATCGGGCAGAATCCAAATTTGCAACAGGTGCAGCGGCTCCGAATCCGACGCATTAAATTCGCTATGCAAAATGCCCGTTCCGGCGCTCATCCGTTGCACATCGCCCGGCCGAATCAGGGAGCCGTTGCCAATGCTGTCCCGGTGCTCCAGCAACCCACTCAGCACATAGGTCACGATTTCCATGTCGCGATGGCCATGAGTGCCAAACCCTTGCTTGGGGGCAATCACATCCTCATTGATCACTCGCAACGTCCGAAATCCCATGTGATTGGGGTCGTAGTAACTGCTGAACGAAAAACTGTGATAGCTATCCAACCAACCGTGATTGGCATGGCCCCGATCGCCCGATCGCCGAATCGTGATGTTGCCCGCAGCGGTCGGGGCGATCGAGGCAGCAGCAGAAGACGAAATAGTCATGGTTCAATTACTCCACTGTTCAACCTAATCAAACCCTGCAAAATCCAGAAACGCAAAACTCAGAAACGCAAAATCCAGCAATCAGCAAATCACATCAACAACCGAAACCACCGGTAAGGCCGATTCACCTCAGGATCATGATCTGATCAGCCTTTGACCATTTCAATGCACCGAAAAATCAGCCATTTTCACCGAATTTGAGTTCTAACCAGCCACCAGCGGCTGATGGGAACCATCACAGAAAGGTGAATTTTGAGTTTGCTTGCAATTACAAATCGCGACCTTCTTCGTTTCTGTCACCTCAAAAGCGAAGGGCGTGAAACTCGTTCCCCGGTGGGAGCCATCGCAGAATTTCTTAGCAGCCGATCGACCACAAGTACACCAGAAATATTTTCCCGGTGTCAGTTCAATCACTTCAGGCTTTGTATCAGCAATCACAGCCTCATTAGGAGCAGTCATGCTTAAAACTCTCTCTCGGTTCAGTAAACTAGGCGATTGAATTGATCCTAGGGTCTTCCCTTGGCAGCAACAAGTACGCACAAAAAAGTGCGGTAGTTACCAAAAAGAAACCACCCGATCACTCGATCAACTCAATCAACCGAATTAACTAATTCAATGAAGAGACCTAAGAATAGGAAAAGCTTGAGAATATTCTTAAGTCAAAATTCAATTTTAGATTTTCTTGAAAATGCAATTTCTAAGTGCAATTTCTAAGTGTAATTTTTCAGCGCAGTTTCTAAAAAACTCAAGCGAGTATTCAAAAGCATATTCAAGAAACATTTCAACCATCAACTTGAAGAAATTGATCTATATTGCTTTTGATATGGTTTGCTATGGCTTCCTTCGCTGTATGAGGATCGATCGCCCATGATTACCCCGAATCCAGCACCCACCACAGGCTTCACGCGCCTCAGTTGTGCCGTTGAGACAACACTCAACATTATTGATGGGCGATGGAAAGTCCTGATTTTGCGCGAGCTATTTGCAGGAACCATGCGCTTTGCTCAACTGCGGCGAGCGCTTCAGGGCGTGACGCAAAAAATGCTGACCCAGCAGTTGCGGGAGTTGGAAGCCGATGGCATTGTTCACCGGCAAGTTTATCCAGAAGTGCCGCCCAGGGTGGAATATTCCCTCACGCCGCTGGGCGAATCCCTGTGGTCAGTGCTGGAAGCGATGCACAACTGGGGGCTACACTATCAAACCGCCCAAGGCATCGCTGATCATCCGGTTCATGGGGAACCAGCATTGCCACGTTTGCCGATCGACTATGGCGATCCAGGCTATGGCGCTCAAGACTTAGACAATCAAGACTCTGGCGATCGCGATCTGGATGCTCAAGACTCGATCGATTAGTTCACTCGATTAGTTCACTGGGTTCAGATAGTTCAAGGTGCTGAAACCGTTTTTATAGCCCCGAATCGATCGGGTGAATCAAAATTTAAACCCCTACAACACCCAGATTTCAGAATACCGGAATTTCAGAACACCAGAGCCTAGCACGCCCGATCATAATCAAAGGTTGGCTCAATGGTTTTCCACTCAGCCAACCCCTAATTCAAGATCATTATCCACAGACTAAAGCGGCAAGAGCGATCGCTGACAGGAGGGGCAAATGGCGTGGATGGTTAACTGGCAATCGAGCAGATGGTAGCCCTCTTTTTCCGATTGCTTAATTCCCATTTTCAAAACCGAATCGTTCTTGAATTCGATCGTTTTGTTGCACTTAACGCAAATTAAGTGATGGTGATGATGGGGATAGGGCTGGTTGAGTTCGTAGTGCTTGTGGCCTTCTGCTAATTCCAGTTCGCGCAAAATGCCCATGCGCGACATTAATTTCAGAGTTCGATAGATTGTAGAAAGGCTGATGCCTTGGTCTTGCTCTTCAAGCAAGTGATACAGATCTTCGGCGCTGAGGTGGCGACCTTCGGGCAGATCCTTGAAGACATTAAGGATCACTTCGCGTTGGGGAGTCATCCGCCAACCGCGCTCGTTTAACTCGGCTTTTAGGGACTGTGGTGTGTAGGAAAACATAGGGGTTGGCGAGGTTTGACCTGAAGCGTTTCCCTCTGCCAAATGGTAACAGGTACAAATGAGCATTTGCAAGAAGCTCGCATTATTGAGAATAAATCTTAAGTCGAGTTTCAGAGAATGGGCCGCTGGGGTCTTCCCGGGCCGATCGCCCTGACGATCGGGTGGGCCATCAAGTTGTTGAGGGGTGGGGCTTTAGGGCGATCGCGCCGGAATCGGGCCGGGTCAATTGGGGGCCGATCGCCCCTTCGCAAAAGTTTATAGATCCCGAGGGATCAGAGCGATTAACTTGCGATTAAGGGCGACAACCACCCTGTTTAAATGCAGATCTTTGCAAATATGGGCGCGATCGGGACGCTAAAGCGACCAAAAAGGAGAAATTGCAGTGATCGCGCTGGCCATGGTTGGTGAATTGGCCGCCGAGACCTGGGCGATCGCCCGGATTGATTCAGGAGGGGTTCAAGTCCCGGAATTTGGCTTGCTTCAGTTGCTCATACCGAGCTTGGAGCGATCGAAAGTTGTGCTGAATGAGGGGAAACAGCTTGGACGGAAAGGGTTCGTTTAAATCCATTGGGTTCACCCCGCGCATGGATTCGATCGATCGCACAGCTTTGTAAATTGCCACATGTTTCAGATATTTCAGCAATTCTTCAATCAACTCTTGGCTATTCTCTGCCCGTTCAGCTAGGTGAATTTTGGACTCGATGATTGCAACAATTTCGTCGTGATTTTTTAAAATAAAGTCCCGCTCAATAATTTCTCCGGCAGAATCCGGCAATGCATGATCTCTTGCGCCCAAAGTGGCGATTCGCTGCCACATGGCATTATCTTTTTCAAGGCGTAAGTAAATTGGCCAATAAAATTCGGAAATTTGACGCTCCAAGAATTCCAGTTCCGCTTGATGACGAGCCAGCACAATTTCTTGTTCTAATTCAGCAACGCGCTGTTTCTGCTGATTTTCTAAATCGACTAGGATTTGGCGCTGGCGATATTTTTCATTAATGTCACTTTTGAAAATTTCAAATCGCTTGTTTAACCAATAACCGGCAATCAGCACAATGCCGCCAATGAGCAATTTATCAACAACCAGTTCAATGAGTTTTTCAGAAAGGGCCATGTTGATGATGCTCCGTTGGCAATTTCAAGCTTTTTTAAGGGAAATTCTTGAGAAGCTCTTTGGTTAGATTTGATTAGAAAAATCACCTTGAAAAGTTGATTCAAAGAACAACAACCATAGGAGCAAGGGGCTTAAGCCCCTTGTTTTTGGTGATTGCTAGTCCCTTGTCTTTGGTGATTGTTAGCCCCTTGTCTTCGACGATCGATCAGTCAGCAGAATCATCATTTAGGCTTCTCAAACATACTCACTCAGCCGGAGCAGTGACTTTGGGTAAATCGGGATAGGAACACCAGTCACTCCAACTGCCAGCGTAGAGACGAGCTTGGGGCAGTCCAGCGCGGGCCAGGGCCCACAGGTTAACGCAGGCCGTCACGCCGGAACCGCAGTAGACGATCGGGGGCGGATTGGGGGGCAAGTCCTGAAAGTGGGATTTCAAGGAGGCGATCGAGTGGGCGCGGCCTTCTGGGTCGCAAACCTGCACCCAAGGATAGTTAATGGCTCCGGGAATGTGGCCAGCTACGGGGTCGATCGGCTCCACTTCACCGCGATATCGAGCGGGTTCTCGGGAGTCAATGACGGTTCCTTCTGCCAACCGCTGGGCTTGTTTGATGGTGTCGATCGAGGCCAGTAGTTCCAAGCGCGGGCGGGGCACAAACTGACGGACGATCGGGTGGCTGGGTTGGCTGGTGGTGGGCAAACCAGCTCTTCGCCAGGCCGACCAACCGCCATCCAGCAGCACCACTCGATCGTGGCCCAAATAGCGCAACAGCCACCAGAACCGGGCCGCAAACCCAAATTGGGAATCGTCGTAGACCGCAACCCACCGATCGGCATCAATGCCCCAAAAGCCCAGTTGATCCACCAGGCGATCGATCACGGGCAGCGGATGCCGACCGCCATGGGGGCCAACGGGCCCAGACAAATCCCGCTCCAAATCCGCATAGACCGCGCCGGGAATGTGGGCAGTTTGGTATTGCTGTTGTCCCAAGTTGCGATCGCCCAAGGAAAACCGACAGTCCACCACCACCCAATCCGGATCCGACAGCATTGGGGCCAACTGTTCCGGAGAAATCAGTTGCTCCAACAGCAATTTCGCGGCCATGGTTGAGTTTTCCATGCTGAACCCCAGGTCATTCGCCAAAACAAGGCATTTGCCAGAAATGGCATTTGCCAAAAATGGTATTACGATTAGTTGAAACTTCCACCCCTGCTCGATCGTGTCAGTTCTCCTTGAAGTCCAAGACGTATACGCTGGCTACCTGAAGGGCCTCGACATCTTACAAGGGGTGAATTTGACCCTGGCCCCTGGCGAACTGGTGGCGATCATTGGCCCCAACGGTGCGGGTAAATCCACCTTGGGCAAAACGATCGCGGGGCTGCTGAACCCCAATCGGGGCCAGATTTTGTTCCATGGCGAGTCGATCGGGCACCTGAAGGCCAATGAGGTGGTGCAACGGGGCGTTTGCTACGTGCCGCAAATTGCCAACGTGTTTCGATCGCTCACGGTTGAAGAAAACCTGGAAATGGGCGCATTCATCCTAGAACAACCGATCGGGTCGTTGAAGGAACGCATCTTCACCATGTTCCCCCGATTGCACGAGCGCCGCCACCAGCGAGCGGGCACATTGTCCGGCGGTGAGCGGCAAATGCTGGCCATGGGCAAGGCCCTGATGCTGGAACCGGCGTTGCTGGTGTTGGATGAGCCTTCCGCCGCGCTTTCGCCTATTTTGGTCAACGACGTGTTTGAGCAAATTAAGGCTATCAACAGCACGGGCACTTCGATTATCTTGGTTGAGCAAAACGCCCGCAAGGCTTTGGAAATGGCCGATCGGGGCTATGTGCTAGAAGCAGGGCGCGATCGCTTCACGGGGCCCGGCCGCGATCTGCTCAACGATCCAAAAGTGGCGGAACTCTACCTCGGTGGCGCTGCCGCCCACTAGGCCGCCCAATAGTTGGTTGGCCGCTCGTCCTTCCATCCCGTTGCTCTAATTCCTACTTCAAGATCCGTTGGCTGTGCGATCTTCGATCGGTTATCCCCAAGAACAGTCCACAGACTCCGAACCTGGGCCTTGCACCCACAGATCTCGCCAGCCTTCTATACTGAATCCCCAACCTTTTATCATCGCCGGTGCGATCGCAGCAACTCGATCGGTGGGCCTTCACTGCTGGGGCGATCGAGCTGCCGTGATCGACGGGTCTGTTTTAGAGCAAATTGATCGCCGCGATCGACCGCTCATCC
>NZ_LIRO01000023.1:0-14018 GCF_002742025.1 Limnothrix sp. PR1529 | reverse complement strand
TTGGGTGCGCCACAGCGGCCCCGCCCGATCGATCCTTTGGTTAGACGATCGCGCCGCCGATGCCGACCAGCGATCGGCCATCATTGCCGGGTTAAGCCTCCTGGCCGCCCAGCAACCGGATCTCCAAATTCGCCGCTACGGTTCCCACGCGCCGGAGCCACTACCCTTTGCTTGCGAGGAACTGGGCTGGCCCGATCGGGCCACCTTGGCCGCCGCGTTGCAAACGGCCCAACTGCACTTGGCCCCCTCCGCCGCCAACAGCGCCCTCCCCACCCTGCAAGCGATCGGCTGCGGTTGTGCGGCCCTGCTGGTGGGCGAAGATTTACCCCTGCATCCCACCCTGTCCGCCGGGATTCACTACGGCACGGTGCTGCCCGTGGCCGAGTCGATCGCCCAAACCCTGCTGCAACTGACCACCGACGCAGTGTCGCGGGTGAACCTAGCCCAAACGGGACGAGCCACCGTGGAAACCCTCGGCATCGATCGCACTGCCAACGAACTGGAACAACTGCTGCGTCGTCTGCTGTTTTTAGAGTAGGCAATCGCTGAAATTTCGCTATCCTGGGGCCATTGGGACAATTTTGCTCAATCAGGAGTCCAAATAGGAGTCCAAAATGGTTCGTAAAATGGTGATGAGCTGCCGCATTCTCAACATGAAAGATGATCAGGCAGCCAAAGCAAGCGACCTAGCCTATTGGCGCAGTCAACCCGCCGAGGCCCGTTTGGCCGCCCTCGAAGAAATTCGCCGCGAATATCATCAATGGGCCTATGGTTTTGAACCCCGATTTCAGAGAGTTTATCGAGTGCTTAAACGCTAACCAAGTTCGCTATCTCGTTGTGGGTGGCTATGCCGTAGCATTCCATGGACACCCTCGATACACCAAAGATCTAGACATTTGGATTCAGCCAACCCTAGAAAATGCCCAAAAGGTGATTCAGGCTCTCGCTGCCTTTGGCTTTGCGAGCTTGAATCTAGTAGCTTCTGATTTTGCCCAATCCGATCAAGTGGTTCAGCTCGGTTATCCTCCCAATCGAATTGACTTAATCACGTCACCGGATGGAGTTGATTTTGAAACCTGCTATCAGAGCAAAATCGAGTCTGATCTAGATGGGCTAAAGATTTACTGGATTGACTTGGAAAACTTGCGGCTGAATAAAAAAGTATCGGGTAGATCCCAAGACCTAGCTGATTTAGAAAGTCTGGCAGGCTCTCAGGATCAAGCCTAAATTAGAGCTTCGAGAAATGTTTGAACTGTTTCTTTGTGACGAGATTCACAAGGTTAGCTGAGTTAATTTGACCAAGCAAGACTTAGATCACCAAACCTAAAATCATGAGCTTATTAGGTAACATCATCTGGCTGATTTTCGGTGGCCTCATCAGTGGGTTGGGCTACATCATCGGCGGCCTCAGCATGTGTTTAACGATTGTGGGAATCCCCTTTGGTCTTCAACAGGTTAAGGTTGGTTTGGCAACCATGACTCCCTTCGGTAAAGAAGTGGTGGCGGTGGAAAATGCCGATAGCCCTTTGCGGGTGATTTTGAATGTAATTTGGGTGTTTTTCTTTGGTTGGGCGATCGCCCTTTCACATCTGATCCATGGCGTGATTTTGGCGATCACAATCATTGGTTTGCCCTTTGCTAAACAACATTTCAAGCTGTTGGTGATGGCGCTGTTGCCCTTTGGCCGAGAACTCAAGGAAGTGGGGCGTTAATTCAGAAACACCGCGAGGCGAGGATGGTGAATCCTTGGGGCATGATTCTGGGCGGGCCCTGAAGCGATATACTGCTCACGGCATAGGGCTAATCAACAGGTATGGCGATTGCGCGGTTGGCCAGTTGGCCCGGACGAGCTTGGCGGTTGTGGCAACGAGGCGGCCTGGGGGCGATCGCCCAAAAATTGCGCACCAAACTCCGGCGGCGACTGTTGGGAGAACGGGCCCAACTAGCCGCTTGGGATCAATATCGCCGGGGTCTGTCGCCCGAGAATCGACGGCGATTTGCTGATCGAGCGGCGGCCCTGGAAAATCCGCCCCAAATCTCGATCATCATGCCCGTTTACAACACGCCAGAGCGTTGGCTGACGGAAGCGATCGAGTCTGTGCGGGCCCAAATTTATCCCCATTGGGAGCTGTGCATTGCCGATGATCGATCGCCCGATCCCCAGGTGAAGGCCACGCTCGATCGACTCGCGGCCGAGGATTCCCGAATCAAAGTGACCTACCGCGATCGCAATGGGGGAATTTCCGCTGCCTCCAATTCGGCCTTGGCCTTGGCCACCAGCGATTTTGTGGTGCTGATGGATCATGATGATCAACTGCCGGAACATGCCCTGCTGCGGGTGGCGGAAACCATCTTGGCCGATGATCCAGACTTGTTTTATTCCGATGAAGTGCTGGTAACTCCCGAAGGCGAGCCGATCGAGTTTGCTTTTCGGCCGGCCTTTTCGCTGGAGTTGCTGCGATCGCACCCCTACATCGTGCATTTGGTGGGGTTTCGGCGGTCTCTCTTGCAGGAAATTGGCGGGTTTCGGGAGTTTTTGACCGTTTCCCAGGACTATGACCTGATTTTGCGGGCCTGTGAGCGGGCCAAACGAATTAGCCACATTCCCGAAATTCTTTACCTGTGGCGACAACACCTGACCAGCACCGGCAATCAGCGCCGATCGGATGTGTTGGAGATTTCACGGGCCGTTTTAAGCGAACATTTAGATCGATCGGGCGATCCGGGTGAAGTGCAAACGGGATTTCGGTTTAATTATTTCCGAGTGCGCTATCCCCTCCAGGGCCCCATCCGTATTGCGATCGTGATCCCGACCAAAAATTGCGGAGAGTTGGTTAAACAATGCATTGATAGCATTGCCAAAACCGTGCATCAGGTCGCCTACGAAATTGTTTTGATCGATCACGATTCCAATGATCCGAAATCCATTCGCTATTTTCGATCCCTTAAGGATCAACATCGCGTTTTAAATTATTCTGGCCCTTTTAATTTTTCAGCGATTAATAATTGGGCCGTTGCCCAGTTGCCGCCCGGGCATTTCACCCACTATCTCTTTTGCAATAACGATATTGAGGCGATCGAGGATGGGTGGTTGGAGCGAATGGCAGAATTTGCCCAAAAACCAGACATTGGCATCGTGGGCGCTAAGTTGCTTTATCCCGATCGCTGCTACATCCAACATGCGGGCGTTTGTGTGGGAATGCATGGGATGGCGGAACATTTCGGCAAATTCATGCGGGATTCCTTGCCCTCTGGAGAGGCAGAACCGGGCTACATTGGCGCTCTAATTTCCTGTCGCGAAATGTCCTCGGTCACGGCCGCTTGTTTGCTAATGCGGGCCGATACCTTCGCCAAAATTGGTGGCTATGACGAGTCTTTGGCCGTTGGGTTTGGGGATGTGGATCTGTGTTTGCGGGCCCGAGAAGTGGGTTATCGGGCGGTTTTTTGCGCCGATGCCACCTTGGTTCACCACGAATCCTATACGCGGGGCAAAACCTTTGAAGGGGATCCGCACCCGGAAGATTCCGCCAAGTTTTTTAAACGCTGGAAATCGATGATTCAAGCAACCGATCCCTACTTCAATCCCAATTTGGATATTACGCGCCAAGATTGGGCCATGAAGGAGTTGGAAATTCCCGAAAAACCCCGATCGCGCTGTTACGACACCCAAACCCACCAGTTCCGATCGCTCTAGGATAGCCATGGGGGCGATCGCCGGGAGAATTTCCCTCAATCTGATCCCGATCGGGGTAATTTTGGGCAAGGTGTACCTAGAGATCTGACCGACCTGAGAGATCTACAGAGATCTGATCAGCGAAATCTGATCAGCGAGATCTGACTCAGCCCCCTCAATTCCACTTCAAAGGGGCCAGCCCCGAAGCCCCGGTGGCCGATGAGGGTCTGAAGACAGGGTTGCAGACAGGCTCCCGATCGCGGCTGCCCCGATCGCGGCCGTCCTGTGGCATTGGTTGTTTTGTGGCATTGGGTGAACGCGGGTGAACGATCGACCCCAAATTACGGTGGTGTTTGCCATCACCGCTGACGGCAAAATCAGCGATGCGCATGGGTCGCCGGGACGCTTTGGCAGTCCGGCCGATCGCGCACATTTGGAAAAACAAGTGGCCCAAGCCGATGCGGTGTTGATGGGAGCCGGAACCCTCCGCTCGGAAGGGTTGGCCATGCCGGTTCTGAGTCCAGAACTCATTCAGGGGCGAGTTGACCAGGGCAAACCTCCGCAACCCACCCAAATTATCTGTTCTGCCTCCGGGGCGATCAACCCTGGCTATGGCTTCTTTCGCCAGGCCGTGCCCCGATGGCTGTTGACCACGGAAGCCGGATCTCGGCAATGGCTCGATCGCTGGTCTGCCTCAGGAGATTCCGAGGATCCATCCCCCCATTCAAAAGCAGCCAATGGATTTGATCGGATCTTGCTCGGCCCGTTGGGCGATCGGGATTTTCAATGGCCCGAAATTCTCGCCCAACTGGCCCAGGAAGGAATCCAACAGCTCGCCGTCTTGGGTGGTGGGAACTTGGTCGGCTCCCTATTGTCAATGAGAGCGATCGATCACCTGTGGCTGACGGTTTGCCCCCTGTTGGTGGGTGGAGCCGCCGCCCCCACGCCCATGGATGGTGTGGGTTTGCCGCTTCACGGGGCCCAGTGGCTCAATTTGGTCAGTGCCGAAGCCCAAGGCCAAGAAGTGTTCTTGCATTACCAGCGGCGCGACACCGAACCTTAGCGCCCGGTGGGTTTCTGCTTCTTGTTCTGCTGTTTGTTGCCCTTCCCCGAACCCGAGGTTTCCTATGCTTGCCTCTCGCCGTTTCCCCCGTCCCGATCGCTTATTGCAATTTCTGAGTCAATCTCGGAGTCAATCTCGGAGCCAATCTCGAAGCCAAACAATCCATTGGCTGTTGGCCCAAACCCTGCGCCATCGCCAGGCAACCCCGCAACCAACCGCGCGATCGGGCTTTACCTTGCTGGAACTGTTGGTGGTGCTGTTGATGGTGACCATTCTGATGGCCATTAGCGCACCCGTTTGGCTGTCGATGGTGGATGGCCAACGGCTCGGAGCCGCCCAAGACGATGCGTTTCGGGCCCTGCGATCGGCCCAATCCAAAGCCAGACAGCAACGACGACCCTGGGAAGCCTGTTTTCGCACCAACCCAGAGGACAAGCGTGCCATTCAATATTCTGTGCATCCCGCCGTGGGCGCAAAATGCAGCAAAGCCGTTTGGCGGCCCCTGGGAGCTGAAGCATCGACCTATGCCGCGATCGACGGCGGGAAATCAGACTTCACTCGCGACGGCGGGAGTTATGTGGTGCAGTTTAATGGTCGCGGCTGGCTAGCTTCTTCTCAGGACGGCACTGAGTTTAGTAGCAATGACAATGCCGGAAAGCGGATCACCTTCCAAATGGCAGGCCGTCCTGATTTGACCGATCGAAGCTGTGTTTATGTGGAAACCTTGCTGGGTTCCCTGCGAGCCGGGCGCAATGATCGTTGTGTCTCATCACCAACACCCTAGGAGTGCTTCAACCTGCGCGGTTACTCCACCACATCACGGGCATATTCTTCATTCACAGCCCGACGGGGAATGGTGCAAAAACGCTTGACCGTCAGGGCAATTGTCTTTTTAGGAACGCCGCCCTTGAGATAAATGTCATATTCCATGGCCAAGGTTTTTTCGGAAGCAATATAGGCCTTGACCATAATATATTCACTGTTAATGGCATTCACGCACTCCAAACATTGGGCGCGGGTGGCCGTTTCCGCAATGCCAAAAAGAGTCAGCAATCGCACCCGATCCTTGTTCTCGCTCAGGAACACATAGCACTTGATTTCTTCCTGAATCAGAATGTCGCCATCGTCATCGATCGAAACATCCATCAGCGCTTCATCAAAGATGGATTGCAACAGAGCTTTTGAAGCATTATCAGGTGTGACTAGCTCTTCGTTCATGATTTTGGCCTGCGATGAATGGATGTGATGATTGTTGTTGGCCGAGTGGTGGTTAAAAGTCATTCAGCAAGATCAATTCAGAAAGATTAATTGAGGACTGTGGCCAACAGGATGTTGAGTCCGTTCTTGTTTCGGCCTAATCTTAACAAGCGAAAGTGGGGACTGATGGCGTTGTGGTGGCGGGCAGATCGGCAATGCGGTTTTTAGTGGAAGGTTGGCTGTCGGCTCCCCACTCCTACACAACGGTGAACCAGTTCCAATGCTTGGCACTACTGGAGCGATCGGGGCTGCAACTGTTTCATCGCGAGCAACCCTTGGCCCATGGTTGGCAGCCGATCGCGGGGCAATTGGATCCGGAGCGATCGCGTCGATTGGCCCAAATTCCGGCCCCCGATGGCGACCCGGTGGATGGACTATTGCGGATCGATTCGCCCTACCGATTGGAGCCAGACCCGATCGCCCGTCGATCGTTTGTGTTTGCCACGGCGGAATTTGGCAAGCTGCACCATGAATATTGGCAATGGATGGGGTGCGCCCAAAAAACGAGCAAATGGGCGGCGGCCGGGGGCGATCGGGGAGCCGTGGTGCTCACCCCTTCGGCCTGGTCGCGACAAGGGCTAATCCACAGCGGCGCAGCGCCCGATCGGGTCGTGGTGTTGCCCCATGGGGTCGATCCCCAGATTTATCACCCCTTGGCAACGGCCGATCGGGCGAATCTGCGGCGAGCCTGGGATTGGGAGGGTTGCCAAGTCTTGCTGAACGTGGGGGGCACGATTCCCCGCAAGGGTGGCGATTTGTTGATTTTGGCGTTGGGGACAGTGATGGAGCGATCGCCCCAATTACGTTGGGTTTTGAAGGCCAATGACGCGGTTTATGGACGCGATCGGGGGCGAGCCGCCTGGGTGAATCAGGTGCGATCGCTGTTGCCGACCGATCGGGCCCAACGGTTGCTCGATCGAACGATTTATCTCAACAAATTTTTGTCCTACCAAGACATGGCCAAGCTTTATCAAGCGGCCGATGGCTATGTGTCGCCCTACCGCGCGGAGGGGTTTAACCTGCCCGTGTTGGAAGCGATCGGCTGTGGGTTACCGGTCATTTGCACCCAAGGTGGGCCCACCGATGAATTCACCAACCCCGCCTTCACCCTCCCGATCGCCAGCCAACTGATTGAGAAACCCGTTCAATACCCGGATGGCGTTTCCGAAACCGTTTGGATGTGGGAGCCGGATTGCGATGCCCTGGTTGATTGTCTCGAAACCTGGCTCGATCGCCCCCAATGGCAAACGGCGACCCGGACGGCCGGCCCCGCTTGGGTGCAAAGCCGGTTCACCTGGGATCACGCCGTGGATAAACTCCTGAGCCTGGTGGCCCAGCAACCCTAGTGCGCCCGAGCCACCAAAGCCCGGTGACGCACCGTAGTGGATTGGACAGTGATCAGCTCAAAGCCCGCTTGCTCGATCGCCTCGCCCAAATCCAGCGCAAAGTACTGATCCAAAAACGGCTCCGTACTCTTGAGCAGGGTCAGGATATAGGGCGGCATTTGGGCATAGATCTGGGACTTGGGGTTCATGTCCATAATTCCCAGATAGCCGCCGGGTTTCAGCAACCGCCGGGCCTCTTGCAAAATCGCGATCGCCGCCGTCTGGGGCAGCTCATGGTATAGCAGGCAAGCCGAAACTAAGTCATAGCTCGCGGCCGGTAAGCCGGTGTTTTCCGCTGCCGCATGAATCCAACGGGGCTGGGCCCGACCGGGATTCATCGGGGAATGGTGAGTGTTGTAGGCGGCCACCGCCAGGAAATTCGGCGACAGATCCACCCCCGTCAGTTGGGCTTGGGGATAAATTCGCTGCAAGGCAAAGGTGCTCATCCCCACGCTGCATCCCAAGTCCACAATCTCCCGAGGCTCGATCGCCACCGTGGCCTTCAGCACGTCATGGTAAGCGGCCCGCAATTTTGCGTCCCCTTCCGGAGTTTTTTCGCCAAAAATGGTGGAATGCACCGAATAGGCCGCCACTTCCACCTCGCTGGCCGGCTCCCAGCCCAAATTCCCCTCAGGATAGGCGTGGAAAGGATTGAGGTAATAGTCCGGATAGGTGAGGTTGGGGTTGCTGACCTGGGCCAGTTCCGCCGACCAATCCCGATTTTGCAACTCAGCGGCCGTCTTGCGCCAGGGAATGCCCATGCTTTCGGCCCGCTCAATCATCATCTTGCGGGCGCGGCTACGAGCAAAATTAGCCAGGGGTTTGATGGACAGCAGCCCATTCACCAAACGCGAGGCGGGGCCGGGTTTCACAAAGGCAGTGGCGGTCATGGAAAGGTCAGGCAATAGTTGTTTGGGTTAAAGCTTTTTTGAGTTAAAGCTTTGGGATGGAATTTTTAGGATGGAATCTTTGGGATGGAATCTTTGGGATGAAATCTTTGGGGCTAATTGAGTTTTTGGAAGTTTTTTGAATTTCTTTGAATTTTGAAGATTGAGTTTTGAGGGTTGGATTTGGATTTTTTGGATATTGTATCAGTCCTCACGGTTGCGGTTCGACCCACCACCAGGACAACTGAATCGCGCAGGGCGATCGCGCAGTTGGTCGCTTCCCAAGCCGTGAGCTATGATGCTGCCTGAATTTGCGAAAACCGCCGCCCAGGGAAGAAACCCTGAATCTTGATGCGATCGCCCAACCCAGAAACCTTGAGCATGGTGCTGAAAGTCGCGGTCTTGTCCGTGGTGCTGTCGGTGGCCATCAAGCTAACTGCCTATGGATCGATCGGCACGCCGCCAGACTGGGTGGCTTGGGTCATGATCCTGTTGCCATCGCTGATTTTGGCGGGTTGGATGTGGCAGCAGAGCAAACCCGATCGCCCGTAGATTGCCCGTAAGTCATCCGTAAATCACCCCAACATCCATAGATCACCATAGATCACCAGATCACCCCAAGATCACTCCAAGCAATTGCCCCGTAAATCACCCCGCAAATCGCCCAGACAGTTACGCGGGAAATCGCCCAGACAGTTGCACAGGAAATTGCACAAGAAATCGCACAGGACGCTCGGTTCATGACCCTCGGACGCTGGTTAGGCTTACTGGTTTTTATTGCGGCCCTGTATGTGCTGTGGGCTGTGCGGCAGTTGGTGCTGATGATTTTTGGGGCGATCGCCATTGCCGTCGCGATCGACCGGTTGGCCCGCGCCCTGCTCACCCTCCAGTTTCGGGGGCGCAACCTGCTCCAGGATCGAACAAAGGCAATTTTTGGGGCGATCGGGCTGTTGGTGGCTTTTTTCTTGGGGGCCATGTTGTTGGTTGTGCCCCCCTTTGCGGCTCAGTTTCGGGAGCTGACCGAGTTGGTTCCCGTGGCGCTCGATCGCCTCGATACCTGGTTCAGCAACCTTTCCCAACAACCCTTGGGCCAGTGGTTACAAACGGTTCTCCCCAACCCCGACTTCCGCAGTTTGCTCACCCAGGCCCAACCGGCCATTAATCCGCTCTTTCGGGGTGGGTTTGCCCTGTTTGCCAGCACCCTGGGCGGGTTCTTCAACCTGCTGTTGGTGACCATCTTGGCCCTGATGATGCTGTTCGATCCATTGCCCTATCGCAATGCCTTCGTGCAGCTCTTTCCCTCCTTCTATCGGCGGCGGGTGATTACGATTCTCGATCGCTGCCGCAATTCTCTCGATGCTTGGCTGTTGGGCATTTTGTTGAACATGTCGATCATCGGTGTCCTCAGCGGCACGGGGTTGGCCTTGATGGGGGTGAAGCTGGCCCTGGCCCACGGGGTTTTGGCGGGTTTGCTGACGTTCATTCCCAATGTGGGGCCGGTGTTGAGTGTGTTGCCGCCAATGTTGGTGGCGCTGTTGGATGATCCGCTCAAGTCCCTGTTGGTGCTGGGTTGGTACGTGATTGTGCAGCAGTTGGAAACCAATTTGCTCACGCCGATGGTGATGTCCAAACAGGTGTCCCTGTTACCGGCCGTGACGCTGATTGCCCAAATCTTTTTTGCGACCTTTTTTGGGTTCACGGGGCTGGTGTTGGCGTTGCCGCTGACCGTGGTGGCCCAAGTTTGGTTCCAGGCATTGTTGGTTGAGGATGTGCTGGATCATTGGGATCAGGGGCCGCGTTGGCTGCGATCGAGCCGCGAAGGGGCGATCGACCCCGACCCTGAACAGGCGCTACCGGCGGCCGTGGCTGTGGGCGGCGACGATTCTCAGACTCCTGAGCCATCAGACTCCTGACCGACATGATTGGCGATCGCGACCCATACAGCACCTTGGATTGTTGAGTTGAATTTTTGATCAAAACAGCCCATCATCCCCCACCGCCGCGAAACCTAGATCGCGCGATGGCAGCCACCCGGCTAAAATGGCAACAACTCACCACTTGCTCATGGTTGGGGCAAGTGCTTGCGCTACATGGCCTTTAGCGACAGTCGGCGCTACTATCAAATTTTGGAATTGGAACCTGGCGCTTCAGCCGAGGAAGTGAACCAGGCTTACAAAGACCTGGCTTTCGTTTGGCATCCCGATCGGATCCCAGACGACAATCCCCGTTTGAAAGCCAAGGCCCAAGAGAAGCTGAAGCAGCTCAATGAAGCGCGGGGCTTTTTTCGGGCCCATTTTCGGCAGCGGCCCAACAGCGGGGCCCCAACGGAACGAACCACCGCCCAACCCCACGGGCGATCGACGGCCCATCACCACAAAAATCCATACCATGCCGGTGTGCATCACCAAGGGGCTAGCCATAGTGCCAGCCACGGTGCGAATCACAGCGCAAACCACGGCACAAACCACGGCGCAAACCACGGCACGAACCATAACGGCTCCGCTCAAGGATTTGGGGTCAATGGGCAATCAACCCCCAAGGCGGGGGCCTATGGAGCCAGTGCCAATGGTTCCGGTGGATATAGCACCTATGGATACAGCACCCAAGGCCCATCAACGGGGTCGGTTCATGGCCAAGGCATCCATCCCGAACCGGAGCCGTTCGCTTGGAAAACACCACGCCGATCGCCCTTTAATAGCCATCCCCCCGGTGACCCCACGACGGAAACGACCGCCAATCGATCGCCCGAACCACCCCCACGACGACCTCGCCCCCCGATCGTGCCGCCCCAATGGCAAGATCAACCGCCGCCTCGTCCCGCTGCCGATTTGAGCGGAGCCAAGATGCGCGGGGCCAACCTGCGGGAACGGGATTTTGCGAGCCGAAACCTCAGCGGGGCTGACCTCGCGGGAGCTGATTTGACGGATGCCTTTATGCACCGCGTGAACCTGAGCGGGGCCAACCTGAGCGGGGCCCGGTTGTTTCGGGCCAATCTGCTGCAAGCGAACCTGAGCGGGGCCGACCTGAGCGGCACGGACTTGATCGGGGCTGACCTGAGTGGGGCTGATCTCCGGGGAGCCAATTTGACCAATGCCAAAATGACCGTCGGTGGGCGGCTGATGGTGCGGTTAACGGGGGCCAAGCTGGATGGGGCGATCGTTCCGGCGGATCTGAGGCGATCGCCCTAGCGATGGGTCAGGATTGCACCCCAGTCCTGGAATTGCACCTAAGCTTCCCAATCCGGACAAGCACCCTCTGTCCAACCAAAGGGATACATCCCACAGATCAGCAGCGTGCCGTTGTAGACCCGGCCATGGTAGTGACGACAGCCCACACAGGCGGCATGGCGGTCAACCGGCGGCACTTTGGGGTTGAGTTGGTCGTAAAGCGCATCGTATTGGTTCAGGGTCGGCGGGGCCAACGCTGCCCGATCGCCCTCCGATTCCGGTTCTTCGGTGGTGAAAGGATTGGCCGGAAAACCGGTTTCTGCCCAGTCTGACCATAGGGGCGCTAACCAATCGTTCACCTCGGTGGCCCACTGTTCGATCGCCCCGTCCACCTCCTGGCACAGTCGATCAACCTCAATTCCCCACTGTTCAGCCAAATGGGTTTCCACTTGCTCCTGAAGGTCAAGGGCCGTTTGCTCCAGTTCCCGGGCCGAATCCATCAGCCATTGATCCACCTGGGTCACGGTTGATTCCACCGACTCGGCCATGGTGATGATCACTGCATCCAACGTGGCTTCCACTTCCCGGGCGATCGGCTCCCAATCCCGGGCGATGGGAGTCAACCACTGTTCAAGATTCTTAGCCCAGTTCCCGGCCCAATCATCTTTCCAATCGTCCATTCATATCTCCGCGTTTCCGCTTGGGGCCCCATGTCACCAACTGCCGCCACCTCGGTGATGCGATCGAGGGGCCAACTTGAGGGGCTATTCCCAGCTTAAGAGCTGGATCCCGATCACTGCCAAGGGGGGCCCTCTAAATTCCTGGGGGTAATTCTTGGGGGTAATTCCTGGGGGTAATTCCTGGGGGTAATTCCGAGAGACGATCGGTTATCTCCTCAAAGCGGGACAGGATCCCGATCGCCCCGCCACGGGTGTTTGCGCCTATGATGCCTACTATGATGTGCGTTGCACTTTTGCGCTGCTGCCTTTGAAGGCGCGATTTTTTTCCGGTACTTGCCCATGGATACTTCAATCAACCTGCTGGCCAACACCATCCTGCAATTCGTCAATATCTATACGCTGGTGATCTTCATTCGGATTCTGCTGAGTTGGTTTCCGAACATCGATTGGTTCTCCCAGCCCTTTGCCACGGTGGGGCAGTTAACCGATCCTTACCTGAACCTGTTTCGATCGATCATCCCGCCCTTGGGTGGCTTAGATTTTTCGCCCATGCTGGCCATTTTGGCGCTGCAATTGCTGTCCCAATTAGTCAGCAGCGCTGTGATGGCCTTGTAGCCAAAGGGCCCGGTCACCAATGGCTCAAAGCTGGCCCGGAGACGAGGGGCGATCGGGCTGGTGTTGTTGCTGGCGATAGAGACCATAGCCAATGGCGAAGGGTTTCAGCAGCCCATACAAACCAGCCAACACGCCCCAAATCAACCCAATCACCAGGGCCGGACGATGGGCCGCCAAGTCGTTGGCCATCCGCTCCAGCAAGGTATGGGGCTGGGTGAACAAGTCCCAACTGTTGAAGCGCCAAAACCGACCCACAAACACCCCCACCGCCGACAGGCCATGGAGCAACTGTTCCATGGGCGGAATCCAGCGGCTGCGCCCGATCGCCCGGAGCCATCCATCCAGCCACACCAGCGACCAAACATAGGCTCCAAAGCCCACGGCCACAAACAGAACGTATTGCGGAATCACGATCATCACCGTGGCCCAAAGGGACGTGTAGCGATAGCGAATGTCATTGACCAGATGAATCAAATCGGTCAAGACATAGGGCGCATTGGGCAAAAACAAAATGAACACGATCGCCAGCCCCCACCATAGGGGCGATCGGGGCGATCGAGCGGGGCGGTGTCGAAAGAGCCAAGCGGCAATCCCCAAAGGGACAATGGCCAAGAATAAATTCCAAGCCATCCAATAGCTGTTATCAGCCCAGAGTGCGATCGTAATCCGCAGCCACTGCGCCAATGTTTTGAGAAGGGGTTCCATAGCCGATCGCCTTGATCAGAAGCGTGTGAGATCAGAAGCGTTTAAAAACGGATCAGATTGAGTCAGGCAGATTCAACCGGGCAAATTCAATCAGGCAAATTCAATCAGGCAAGTTAAATCAGGCAAGTTAAGCCGGGCAAATTTAACCAGATAGATTCAACCAGGCAAGCTATAGTCATTTCAAATAAGAACGAGACAGTCTACCTGCTTGGGGCTGGTACGATGCCACCAGCTCATCCAGGGATGTCTCGTCTGACTCATAGGCTCGCTTCTTCTTGAGGGCCGCAAAATCCCCTTCAATCGGATTGAAGTCTGGAGAATAAGGCGGCAGAAATAACACTCGATGACCGGCCTGCTCCATTAACTCCGTTACCCTGTGGGGTCGATGAAACGCCGCATTGTCCAGGACTAAAACCGAGGGTTGAAGCAGCGACGGAATTAACTGTTCGCTTAACCACTGCTCAAACAATTGCGCTGTCACTGAACCTGGAAACAACAACGGCGCTAACCACTCTTGGCGAGTTCGAGCGGCCAGCAGGTTTTCTCTTGGACGACGCTCGCCACTCCGCTCTCCATAGACGGGAAC
>NZ_LIRO01000099.1:0-16219 GCF_002742025.1 Limnothrix sp. PR1529 | reverse complement strand
CGTTCGGGGTGGCGTTCGGGGTGGCATTGGGGGGCGCTCCGGTTGGGTCTCGGCCCGGTGGGGCTGAGTGAGGGCGGCGGCCAGCGACTGCGGGCAAACCATGGCTCCGGTTCCGATCGCGCCAATTACAGCGCCGAGGATCGCCACTCGCAACCGCCGCCATACCTGTGCCATGCTTGGATCCATCATCACAATTCCTTCCCCTTGAATCGTTGTTAGCGTCTAGTTTGGGATCTAGATTTTTGGGATCTAGGTTTTTGGGATCTAGATTTTTGGGTTTGGTTGAATTGAGTTGAGTTTAGTTCGCCCATCCCTTGCTGCAACGGCCATCGTAGGTTCGATCGCCCATGAGTCGTCCTCCCGAAATCGATCGCGTGATCGAAGCCTTTAAAAACAAGGACTATCGCACCGCCGCCCGGTTGCTGAATCCACTGCTCACCAGCCACCCACGCGATCCTTGGGTGCAACTCTATGCGGCGCGGCTCCATGAGCTGGCGGGGCGGCCGACGGTGGCGGAACCCATTTATCGAGAGCTGCTGCGAAACACAACCAACCCCAATCCCAAGATTTTGGCCCAAGCTCGCCAGGGGTTGCAGCGATTGGAAACGGCCGATCGCACCCAACGCCAAGCCGCCATTACCCAAGCCCGAGCCGCCGCCAGCCAAGCCGTCCGTCAAGGCACGAACCAGGGCGATCGACTCCCAAAACCAGCCCACGGCATTTTAATTTTGGAGCCGATCGCCTCGGACGATCGCCCGGAAGCGGCGAAACAATTTGCCCGCATTTTTGACTTAGATCCCTACACCGCCCGGATGCAGTTGCCCAGCCGCGATTGGCGACTCTATCGCACCGGCCTCTTGGGAGAACTGCAAGTCTATGCGGAAGCCCTCCAATCGCACCAAATTCCCTGCTTTTGTGTGGATGAAAAAGCGGTACAAGCCGTCAAAACTTTCACCATCAAGCATTTCCAATCCGTTGATCCAGACCCGATCGTGATTTGCGAAAACGATCGACACCAGTTGGGAACCTTGGCTTTCCGGTGGGCAGAGGTGAGCCAGCGCGTGTTAGGAGCCGTGCCCGTGGTGGAATCGGTGATTGATTTGAATGCACGCGGCCAAATTGTGCGCCGAGATCAAACCCAAGATTGGGTTCCTCTTGTGGATTTGCATTTGCCCGATCGGGGCTGCATTTTGCGCCTTTGCGAAAGTGCCTATCAGTTCGATCGGGGTGTGGCCTTTGCGCCCATGGGATTTTCGCCCAACTCCTTTGTGCAGGAATTGGATGACGGTCGCCCCACCCGGCGCACCCAATGGAACGCCCTCGTGACCTTTGTGGCTCAACAAACCCCGATCGCCCGGGTGTTTGATCGGTTCACCGGCTTTGCGGAAACAGCCTTGGATTACCGAGAATTGCTCGATCGGCTCAATCCCCAAATCCCTGTTCCTCGCCGCAACGCCCAGCCCATGCGCGAAGATGCCGCCTTCGCCCTTTACAGCCGCGTCAGCTTCTGTCGCCCTAACTCTCCGATTCGCTAGTCGGCTCACCCTGGAAACGATTGCCCCGCTCCGAGAAATCCTCCGGGCGTAAATTGGCAAGAAAGTCCCGAAAAGCGGCCTGCTCGGCCTCGTCCGCGTCCCGATCGACCGGCACCGAAGCATCGGCAATCACCTCCTCCATCACCCAAATGGGGCTATCGGTGCGCAGGGCCAGGGCGATCGCGTCGCTTGGGCGCGCATCAATATCCTTTTGCACATCCCCTTGCCGTACACAGAGCACCGCATAGAACGTGCCATCTTGCAGCGAATGGACAATCACCTTCTCCAGGGTCATTTCCCAAGCCTGGAGCAGATTCGCCATCAAATCATGGGTGAGCGGGCGCGGCGGTGGCCGATCCTCCATGGCACTGATGATCGCCTTGGCTTGATCCGGCCCAATGTAGATCGGGAGGGCACGCCGATCGGCCGTATCTCGAAGCAACACGATCGGCGTGCGGCTCGCCGCATCCAATGCAATTCCCGCAACCTTCATTTCCACCATAGACCCAGCATCCGTAGCATCCGTGAGCGATTGACCGGTATTCGCCTTCAAGCCTGTTCTCAGTATGCCCTGCCAATCGGCGGGATTACGGAAAAAACCCGCAGAAAAACAAACAGGGGCGAGTCAACCTCACCCCTGCTGCTGATTCAAAATGACCACTTTAGCCGCTAACGATCTCGATCGCGCTAGCTAGCTCCCACCGCGACTTAGTAGCGGCTCAGGTTAGGACGGTGCACAATGAAGCCCACCGATTGGCACTGCTTGATGTTGTCGAAGCCCACAACACGGATGTAGCAGTTGCCATATTCCGAGCGGCAAGCTTGCACTTCGGTCAACACTTCTTGCACCGAACGTGCGTTGAACAGAGGCAACTTCCACATCGTCCAGTAGTACACCTCGGGATCCGAGTTCTCGTTGAACTCAACACCGGGGATGTAGCCCTGGTCGATCATGTACTGGATTTGCTTGGCGATCTGTTGGTCGCTGAGGGGAGGCAGATACGAGAAGGTCTCAAAACGACGCTCTTTGGGCAGAGTCTTCATGCCAGTTGTCTCCAAACGGGGCGAAGAGAAAAAACTTCAACGAATGCAATTCGAATGCGATTCACTCATCCCGTGGCTAATTCCAGAAGTGGAATTAATCATCGATCGAGTGGTCACCCGATCGCCGCTCCGATTCCAGGAGTCGATCAGGTTCCTCAGCCAAAACCAGTTGTGTTAGCCGTTCGAGGTGCTGGCGACGGAGATGGCCATTGGACTTTTGAACCCCTTCACGCACCATCTCCGGCAAATAGTCAGTCACATCACTGACCAACTCATCACGCACCGTCATCAGACGAAAGGCCAAATCCGGATCAACAGTCAGCAGGGATTGCAAATAGGCTTCCCCATCTTGCAAGTTGCTCTCCGCCGAAAACCGATGCAGCCAAACCGCCTTGGGGGGATTAGTTTCATGTAGTTGCGCGAGGACAGTCCGCATTGCCTGGTAGGTCAAATAGCTTTGCAGCGTTTTGGCCGTATCCTTGGCAATTTGCTTGAGATCCATACGCAGCCTCCGCGATCGCCCAACGTTCTCACGATGCTAGACGATCGCAGCTTCAGAAACCGCTACCGGCTTACCGATTTCCATCGGTGCGCAGCTTCCCCCTCGATCGGCCAATCAACCGGTTCGCCGCATCATCAGACGGTATCAACCGCCTCGAACTCGAACTTGATTTCCTTCCACAGTTCCAGGGCCACAGCCAGATCAGGAGACCAACGAGCAGCCTCACGCAGGATGTCGCCGCCTTCACGCAGCAGGTTGCGGCCTTCGTTACGGGCTTGGACGCAAGCTTCCAGAGCCACGCGGTTCGCCGTTGCACCCGGAGCATTACCCCAGGGGTGACCCAGCGTACCACCGCCGAATTGCAGCACCGCGTCATCACCGAAGATGTCAACCAGTGCGGGCATGTGCCACACGTGGATACCACCTGAAGCCACGGCCATCACGCCCGGCATCGAAGCCCAGTCTTGGGTGAAGTAGATCCCACGGCTGCGGTCTTGCTCGATGTAGTTTTCGCGCAGCAAGTCCACGAAGCCCAGGGTCACGGCTTGGTCGCCTTCCAGCTTACCGACCACCGTACCGGTGTGGATGTGGTCACCACCGGACATCCGCAAGCACTTCGACAGCACGCGGAAGTGGATCCCGTGGTTCTTTTGACGGTCGATTACCGCGTGCATAGCGCGGTGGATGTGCAGCAGCACGCCGTTGTTACGGCACCAGTGCGACAGGGTGGTGTTGGCGGTGAAGCCAGCCGTCAAGAAGTCATGCATGATGATGGGCATTTCGAGTTCTTTGGCGTACTCGGCCCGCTTCAGCATTTCTTCGCAGGTGGCAGCGGTCACGTTCAGGTAGTGACCCTTGATTTCGCCGGTTTCCGCTTGCGCCTTGTGAATGGCATCAGCCACAAACAAGAAGCGATCGCGCCAACGTTGGAAGGGCTGCGAGTTGATGTTTTCGTCGTCTTTGGTGAAGTCCAGACCGCCGCGCAGACATTCGTAAACAGCACGACCGTAGTTCTTCGCCGACAGACCCAGTTTGGGTTTGATGGTGCAACCCAGCAGGGGACGACCGTACTTGTTAATCCGATCGCGCTCTACTTGGATCCCGTGCGGGGGGCCTTGGAAGGTCTTCAGGTAAGCGACGGGAATCCGCAAGTCTTCCAGACGCAGCGCTTTCAGGGCCTTAAAGCCGAAAACGTTACCCACCAGCGAGGTCAGCAGGTTGGTAACGGAGCCTTCTTCGAACAGATCCAGGGGATAGGCGATGTAGGCAATGTATTGGTTGTCTTCACCGGGAACCGGCTCTAGATCGTAGCAACGACCCTTGTAGCGATCGAGGTCGGTCAGCAGGTCAGTCCACACAGTGGTCCAAGTCCCGGTCGAGGACTCAGCGGCCACGGCTGCCCCAGCTTCTTCCGGGGGAACGCCCGGTTGCGGGGTCATGCGGAACGCAGCCAAAATATCAGTATCTTTCGGCGTGTAGTCCGGCGTGTAATAGGTCAGCTTGTAGTCTTTTACGCCAGCGTCGTAGCCAGCTTTTGATTGCGTCTGTGCGTAAGCCATAACGTCCCTTCCTAAGAACTGCTTCGTCGATCGAGGGTCGGCGAAAGTGGTGGGCGATTGAGAGATCAGCAGCGTCTTCACAGCAGAATCTTGCGAAGCCCCTTAGATCTTGGAGCTTCGCAAACCGAGGAATGCGAACCGCATTATGCAAATTGCATTATTTTCGATGAATCGGCGCTTAGACGAGCGATCAAGCAGCTAGAAATCCGAGAGAAGCAGTTTCTTCAAAGGTGACGGTCGAGACGATACCGCCAACGGGCTGCACTCTCGCGAAGTTGTAGCCGAATTGCCCAAAAAAAATATATCAGGAAAGGTATAGCTAGAACTTTGCAAATACTTTGGGATCTTATGAATTTTCGTAATTAACGTTACGGTTCGTAGCAAAGGCGATCGAGCATTGGGATCGAGAAAACGGGGCAAAGGGGCACAGCGCAAGCCAACGGAGCCAAACTCTGGCCAACAAAGGGGGGATCTGGCCCCGGTTTTGGGGTCGCTCGATCGGGGCAAATGGCAAGATTTCAAAAGATTACGATCGGCTGAGTAGTTGCTGCCATTGACTGAGGGCCAGCTCTGTCCAGAGCCAATTTTGCGCCAAAACGGGGGGCTGAAACTGGCTGCCAGCGTTGGCTTGCACCTGATCACGGTAGCGAATGGCCTGTTGCAGGGCTGCGGAGTCGTTGTTTTGTTGGGCCCGGGCCTGGGCCACCAGTGCGAGTCCGGCTTGGGCGGTGAGGGCCAGGTTATCGCTGAGGATGGCTCCGTCAGCCGTTTGGGAGAGGTTCAGGGATTCGGCAAAGGCTTGCTCAGCTCGATCGAGGGTTTGGGTCTGAAAATGCGCAAACCCTAAGGCCAGGTGATAGCGCGGATCATTGGGGTTTTGTTGAATGGCCAGCTCCCAAAACCGCTGGGCATCGTTGAAGCTGTAGTCCGGTTGCTGTTGGCGTGCCAGTTGCCAGGTCACCCGCCCGCGCAAGAAGAGGGTTTCGGCGGTGTCTTGGCTGTTGGGGAGGGTTTGCAGCACGTCCCGGGCAATGGCGGCGGCGTTGCGGTTGGGGGCCAGCAGGGCTTCGATCGCCTGAACAGCGGTGGGGAGTTGCTTTTGGCGCAAGGCTTGCAGGGCGATCGCCTGCACTGTTTCCGTGTCGGTGTTGTTCCAGTCGTTTGGCGGATTCAGGGATTGGGCGATCGGGGCGGTGGGTTGGGGCGTTGGCTGCGATTGGGTTCCCGATCGGGCCCCCGTCCACCACAACCCGCCCGCCCCCAACAGCACGGCCAAGGCTCCGGCCACTAACCAAGATTGGGGCACTGTGACGGCCTTGGCAGCCCCCGATCGGGCAGCGTTGTCCGCGTCGGCGGATCCCAGGTCAAACCGAGGGTGCGATCGATCCGCCAATGGAGCCGCAGGGGATGAGGCCGCAGCGGATGAGGAGGCCGCAGAAAATAAATGCCCCTGACCCTCTTGGCCCTTTTGATGATTGGAGCCACCCTGGCTCGCTGCCGGGTGATCACCCCTTGAGGCATCTGAGGGCGATCGCGCCACCAGCTCCTCCAGATTCACCGCCATGGTTTGGTCAGCCCACTGATCATCCGCTAGCTGCTCATCCGCCAGTCCCTTGAGGGGCATTGGGGGCCGCAACCCCGACTCATCGGGCGATCGGGGCGTGGTGGGCAGTGGCTCACCGTTGGGAATTAAGGGCGATCGCCCCGGCAGCGAGATGGGTACACCCGCCGCAAATAGCAGCCCGTCAAAATCGGGATGCAAATACAAAATGGGCAAGGCCCAATAGAACTGCGCCGAACCATAGGTGGAAACCAACCCCTGACGCATTCGACTGGTGGCTAAATCTAGGGAATAGTCTGGACGCAGGTTGCGATAAAACAACTGCATCAGAGTAATCGCCACATCATCGGGAATTTGCTCCGACATGGCCAGCACCCCCGGCACACCGCGCCGCATCAGGGCCGCCGCCAACGTGTCCGCATCGGTTTCCGGCGCATCCGATCGATAAACCGGCGAGTCGCTGCCCCGACAAGAATTCAAAAAAGCCAGCCACACGCCGTTATTCACCAACAGCCCCGCCAAGTCGTTGCCCGCCAAGGGTTCCGCCAGACCCGTGCGCCGATTCACCAAGTGCAAACTGCCCCCATCGGGGCCCGGGTCACTGTGGCCGGCGTAGTGAAAAACATGGTATTGCCCCTGTTCAAGGGCGTGGGTGAGTTGTTCCCGATCGGGCTGATCCAAAACATCAATTTCCATGTGGGCGGTGGTTTGTTGCAGCTCTTGGCGCAACCGCCCCACTTCTTGCTCCACGGCTAAGGCCGCTTGGTCGTCGGGAGCCGCCAGGGCCACCAAAATTCGCAATGAGTCTGAACGGCGCAGGGTCAACCGCCGCGCATCAAAGCTACCGGAGCGGCCAAACTGCGATCGATAGCGAGAAAAGGTGATGTCCGTGCCCGTGGTCAACAGTCGCCCATCGCCATAGAGCGCTTCCCAGGGCAATTGCAGCAATCGATCGCCCCGCAGTCCCAACCGCAAATGCAGTGCCGCATCTTGGCTATCGGCCACGCTTTGGGCAGAAATCCATCGATCGCGAATGGAGCCTTGAAATAAAGCGCTGTATAGCTGTTCTCCCAAGGCCACCAGACTGGCCAGACGCTCATCGGTTGCTGGCTCCGTGCGAAACAGATCCCACAGGGGATCCGCCATCAACCGTTCCGCCTGCACCAACCATTCCCCGATCGGCCAAATGGCTTGCTCCTCTGCCAACATCACTCCCTTAGGCGCTCGCTCCGTGCGAATCAACACCCGATCGTCCCCACCCAACGGCGTAATCGACAGGTGAAATTCCAAGACGGCTTTGGCGATCACGGAAGTCGGCATAGGACAAGGGCGCTACAGCGGGCGAACAATCAGACAGCCAAAAATCAGACAGCCATAGGGTGGCAATGGAAAAAAGCGAACAAAAGGAAAGCGAACAAGCGGAAAGTAAATAAGAACAATCAAAAACCAAACTAGCTAAAACTTTTTTCGTCAGCTTCTCCGGATCAACCGTATGGTTCTGCGAAGGGAAAAGACAGGTAGATGCACCCTGACGATATCTCAGCTCTCCGCCTTCGGGTGGGGAGCTTTTTTTTGCGATCGCGCCCCGTCGGACGATCGGTTTAGATGATCGGTGAGCAATCGGTGGAGATCACTGGGTGATCACTGGGCAATCAGTAGCGATCGGTGAGCAATCAACCTGATGGGCAATCAACCTAAATCGACCTAAATCGACCTAAACCGACCTCAATCAACCTGAATCGTTATTGCCCTGGATCCGAATTTCCTGAATTGCAATTTCCCGAGTCGCAATCCTTCAAAATCATCCGCTTCAAAATCATCCGCCTTTGATGGTTTGGGTATCGGTGGGCAATCCATCCCGATCGGGCCCGATCGGGCAATTCCGACGACTCCATCTCCAGATTGTCGGCCCGCCTACCTGACAGACAAGGGGGCTAAACCCCTAGCCCCACCCTTAGCCGCCACCCACGATCGTGACAATCTCCAGCCGATCGCCCCCCTGTAGCGTGGTGCGCTCCCAGAACTGCCGATGCAAGATTTCACCGTTATATTCCACAGCCACCAAACGCGGATTTAGTCCCAATTGTGTCAAAAAATCCGGGAGCTGCGTGCCAGGAGCACAGTGGCGGGCTTCGCCATTCACCTGCAAGGCAACGGTTGAACTGGATAGCTCACTCATGAAGGATCCTCCAAAACGGCTCAAAAACGGCTCAAAGGGCCTGGATGTGTGGAAAGTTTGCTGCAATTGGGGCAACAGTCGCGGCGATCGGGTTGTGCCCCCCGTCCTGCCCAAAGGACTCAAGGGCTTGGAGTTAAAAGGCGCGAAGTTAGAAGACGTGAAGTTATCGGGCGTAAAGTTGGGACAGTAAATATTGAGTGACTTGTTTGGGTTGCTCTGCGGCCATCAGGGCCCGCACCACGGCCACCCGTTGCGCACCGGCTTCCAAAACGGCCGGCAAGTTTTGGGCATCAATGCCCCCGATCGCAAACCAGGGAACCGGCGACTTTTCCGCCGCAAAGGCCACATACTCCAACCCAGCGGCCGCCTTGCCCGCTTTGGTGGGGGTTTCATAGACGGGGCCCACACCGATGTAATCAGCACCACCTCGCAGGGCCCGCTCCATTTCAGTCGGGTTGGTGGTGGAGCAGCCAATGAGATATTCGGGCCCCAAAATTTGCCGGGCCGCTTCCAAAGGAAAATCCTGCTGACCCAGGTGAACCCCATCGGCCCCGACGGCGATCGCCACATCAACCCGATCGTTCACCAAAAACAGCGCCCCGTAGTGATGGCACAAGTCGCAAAGTCGTTGGGCATTGGCCAAGCGCCGCCCATCGTCCTCGTTTTTGTCGCGATATTGCACGAGGGACAGCCCCCCCTTGAGGGCCTCTTCCACCACTTCAAAGAGGTATTCATGGGGTGAGGTGACCAAATAAAGCCGGGCAGCCGCCAATTGTTGGTGGCGGTTCCGTCCCTGCAAACGGCTCTCTAGGCTATAGGTTTGGTAACGCAGTTGCTTGCAAGCTTGGGATAGCTCGGGGGATAGCAGCTTGCCATATTCCTCGATCGAACGGAGGGCTTCCTGCACTCGGCACAGATTGGCCTGCAAAACGGCTTGAATGCTCGATCGGGTCTCTTCGTTGCTGTGGGTCAGGGCTGTGCCGGGATCAGCGGGGGTGTTGCGGGCCGATCGCATTTCATCGCTGTGCCATTGGGCTAATTCGTGGCGCATGGCTTTGCACTGCTCGGTGAGTTCGGCACTTTCTAGGCCAAACCGACACCATTCCTCCACAATCCGCAGCCCCTCCCGGGCCCGATCGAGGTTGGCATCCAAAATTCGCAAAACGGCCGATCGGGTCGATCGGGATTGAGAAGCCAGTCCCCGTTGTTCCATTGGTTCACTCATGGTTTCGCCCTGCTCAACAAAACTTCCATCTACCGATATTCATCGGCCGTGCTAGCTTGGTTAGACTTTCGGCAGGCCCCTTGCCGGGCGATCGTCCCAGGATTGCAGTTCTGAAGAGTCTAGGGTATTTTCCTAGCTAAACCACGATCGCTCGATCGGGAATGCCCCTCGCTCCAGCCCAACCCACCACACACCGGACTGACTGCGTAAACCGTGAGCTGTCCCCCCAAAACAACTGTTCCCATCGGATGTTTTGATCGGACAGTCCCCCTTTGCGGCAGCAGTCTACTATCGAAACGCTGTATATCGGTCGTGAACAATGGAACCCGAACTGCAAAAATCTGACTATGCCGACGCTGGCTCCGTAAGTGCCGAAAAAGGCGGTTCGCTAGCCCCGGCCAGTAGCGAAGAAGCAAGCAACGCTGAGTTTCAGCAAATCCTTGACCAAGTTTCTGACTTTTTGGCCAAACTGCCGGAATACATCGGCAAGTTCTATGGCGAATACCGTCAGCCCGTAGTCACCGTCGCTCTGATTGTTTTCGCGCTGATTTCAGTGAAGATCCTGTTGGCCCTGTTGGGTGCAATCAACGAGATCCCGCTGCTGTCGCCCACGTTCGAGCTGATTGGGGCCACCTACACCGGTTGGTTCATTTATCGCTACCTGCTGCGGGCCGAAAACCGTCAGGAACTCTCCAGCAAGATTGCAACCCTGAAGGGTCAGGTGTTGGGTCAAAAGTAGTTTCCTGGTTGGCTATGGAGATTGGGCAATCTCAGGCCGCGCCAGTTCCTATCGCTCGATCGCCCCTTGCCACGGGTGAGGTGTTTGATCGCAAACCGGTGCGGTATCGATCGCAACCCCAATTTTCGACCAAGACCGATGAAAGGGACAGCCCTGTGTGGTGCTGTCCCTTTTGATGTTTGGGAATCTACCTAGCTGGGGGCTAAACGATTCCACTCGATCGCCGCATCCCGCAGGGCTTGATCAACGCTTTTTTCGTCTAGCAACGCGCCTTGGATGTTTTCATACAAAATTTGCTGAAGATCCTTCAGGTTTTTAATTGGGGGCAGCAACACGCGGGCGCTGGTCAGTTGGTCGGCGGCAATTTTGCGGGCTTGGTCGATCGCGCTGGCGTTGCCTTGGCGCGTGGCCTGGGCCAGGCTAGCCCGCAAGCTGGCCAGAGCGCCTTGGGTGGAGGGCAACACGTTGGCAGCCTGGGCAAAGCTGAGTTGGTGGCGATCGTCCGTTAAAAACAGGGCAAAATCGACGGCCGCTTCGGCTCGGGGCGATTTTTTGGGAATGGTGAGATTCATCACGGCCACGCTGCGCACCCCGGAGGAACCGACCACTTGGGGAGCCGCCGCCGACAGGGCCGCGATCGAGGGGGCATTGGTGGCGATCGCATTCAAAAATTCAGGACTGGAACCAACCAGGGCCGATTCTCCCGCCTGATATAGCTCAATGCCGCGACGGTGGCCTTGGGTGAGGGCTTCCGGGGGTAACCAGCCCCGCCGAAACAGGTTAACCCAGTAGTTCACGGCGGCTCGCCCGGCGGCCGACTCAAAGGCGGCCCGCCCCCGATCGTCCACCAAGGTCACCCCCATTTGCACCAAGGCTTCCAGCACCTCAGCCGAATCATTGGGAGCAAAGGTGATGAAAAAGCCGTATTTGCCAGTTTTTTCGCGCACCCGTTGGGCCAACTCCGCCAAGTCTTCGTAGGTGGCGGGTGGCCGATCGATCCCGGCCCGTTCCAGGAGCGATCGGTTGTAAATCGTCACCTTGGTGGTCAAATACCAAGGCACGCCAAAGGGTTCGCCCCCGATCGCGTTCGCTTGCCAGATATTGGGCAAATAGCGCCTTTGAACGGCCGCAGGCACCCGATCGCCCAAGGTCAGCCAAGCCCCGCGTGCCGCCAGCCGGGAGGCAAAGCTGGGGTTCAAATTCACCACATCCGGAGCTTGGCGGGCCGCCACCGCCGTCAGAATTTTGCTTTCCATGGCGGCCCAGGGCACATCGAGCCAATTCACCCGCAGGCCCGATCGAGCCGATTCAAACTCCCCGATCGCCCGCTGAAAATAGTCCGTGAATTTGGGCTGGAGCTGCATTGTCCAAAATTGCAGCGCCGATGATGAACTCGATCGGCCACAGGCCGCCAGCCCGATCGCCGTGCCGCCAGCCAACTGCAAGAACGATCGACGGCTCCACCCTCCGTGCTGCCCTCTCCGCTGCATCTTGGCCATCCCCATGGTGCTCTCTCCGAATTTACACGGAATTTTGCGGCGATTTCCCGATCGCCGTCAATCGTGAAAACCTACGGCCAGCAAGATTTCTTTACCCTCGGGTATGGCGATCTTAAACGAAATTGGATACCATGCGTCGTAGTCCATGGTAGTGCTGAAACCATCAGCGTTTTCGGCTTTTTGAGCCATCCATTCCCTGCCTGCCAACCCATTTGGGGCCAAACAATCCCCCTGATTTTGGATCCCTGATGGTTGCCCATCGGCCCCTTGACTGCCATTTTCGGGTCTCCTAACCGTCCCCAACTATGAACGCTGCTGGAAACTTGTTTGCCCCCTTAACCAACGCGATCGGCAGTCTCTTAGGAGGCGGTAAAAAAGGCATCGGCATCGAAATTTCACCCGAACGAATTAACCTGGTTCAACTCCAAAAAAAGGGCCAGAAATTTAAGCTCAATATCCTCTCCTCCGTGGAAGTTCCTGAAGGCGTGATTGAAGAGGGAGCGATTGTGGATCCCCCCGCCGCCGCCGAACTCATTCAGGCGGTCATTCAAGATAGCCGCGTCAAGGTCAAGGAAGTGGCCACGGCGATTCCGGGGCGCGAAACCGTGATTCGGCTAATTCCTGTGCCAGCGGAACTCAATGATGATGAACTGCGGCAATACATGAACCAGGAAGCGGGTCTTTATCTGCCTTTTCCTCGGGAAGAAGCGGATGTTGACTATCAAAAACTCGGCTACTTCACCGATGAAGATGGAATCGAAAAGGTGCAAGTGTTGCTGGTGGCCACACGTCGAGAAGTCACTGATGCTTATCTGGACACCTTTGAGCAGGCGGGGCTACGAATCAAGACCTTAGAAATCAGCAGCTTTGCCCTGATCCGAACCATCCGCGAACAGCTCCGGGGCTATGCTTCCAATCAGGCCGTGGTGCTGGTGGATATTCAGTTTGATAGCAGTGAAATTGCGATTGTGGTGGATGGCGTGCCGCAATTTTCGCGGACAGTCCCGATCGGGACATTACAGATGCAAGAGGCCTTGAATCGGGCCATGAACACGCCTCCCAGCCGCAGCACGGACATGCTGATGGAGATGACCATTCCCATTTCGCAAATCGAGGCCGTGGGGGCCGCTTCGGGCACAACGGGCATGAGTCCCGGTTCGGTGGCGATTGTGAAGATGATGGGCGAGTTAGCCGATGAGTTGCGGCGATCAGTCGATTTCTATCTCAACCAAAGCGAAAATTTGGAAATTGCCCAGTTGATGTTGGCGGGGCCCGGCGCGGCGATCGGGGAAATTGATGAGTTTTTTACCCAACGGTTAAACGTGCCCGTGATGCGGGTTGACCCGATCGAGTCCTTGGGTTTGGAGGCCGACAGCGACATCACCGAAGCCCAACGCGCCAGCTTGGGAGTCGTGTTAGGGTTGGGGCTGCGGAATGCACTCGATGACCGGGAATAGGGGGCCCTAGCACGTAGCCACTGACGCGCAGCCATTGACTCGCAAGGGTTGTTGCTGTTACCCCTGTTGGTTAATGTCGGTTCAACCGCTCAACTTCTGAATTGACCCATCGACTCCCTGCCCGATCGCCCCTTGTCGATCGTCCGCCCTTCTGCCCCGGGTGATGACCGAGCTGAATCCCGAGACTGCAAACCCCGAGCCACCCGACTGTTGCCCTCGCTATGTATAGTCTCAACATCAACTTCCTGAAGGATCGCCCCGAGTACCAAACCGCCGGGGCCGGCAAAACATCGGGTGCGGCTGTCGCCCAGGCAAGTAAGTTGCCGCTGATTTTGGGTGTGATGGTGGGTTTGGCGGTTCCGGCGGCCATCGGTGGATTTTGGGGCTATCTCCAACTCCAAAAAGCCGCCTTGGAACAGAGCCAAGCCGAACTCAATAAAGACTTGCAGGAATTGGAAGCGGAATTGGCCAAAGCGGCCCAGGCCGAAGCAGAGATGAAGGCGATCGACCAGCTCACCCAAGGCTTGGTGGGGGTGTTCAGTCGCGTGAAGTCTTGGTCTGCCCTGCTGGGTGATTTGCGCGATCGATTGCCGGTGGGCGTGCAGATGACGGCCATCCGCGAGGTCGAAGACAAGAACGCTGCCACCGCCGCCGCCGCCAGCACCCCTAAGCCCAGCCCCGGCGCGGCCGCCGCCAGTGCGAGCAAATCCATTCGCCCCCCGAAAACCCTGACCATCGAGGGTTATGCCAACTCTCTGGAAGGGGTGGGCGAGTTTTTGCTGTTGCTGCAAAAGTCGCCCTTTTTGGATGCGGCTAAAACCCAGTTAGTGGGCAGCCAGGCGATCGATAACCCCGCCCAGATCGTCCAGGCGAACCAAGAGGTGCAAGATGGCATTGCCTATGTGCTAGCCGCGCCCCCGCCCACTGCGGCGGCCGCCGGTGGCCAAGTTAGAATCGTTGCGCCGAAGGTCATTAAGTACACGATTCAGTCGGCTTACACGACCAAGCCCGCCGAAGAGTTGCTGCCGGTGCTCGATCGCAACGGAGCCTCCGGCCTTGTGGTGCGCATCGAAACCATTCGCCGCATTTTGGCTGAACAAGGCAAAACCCCCAACACCGGTCTCACCCCACCGGCCGGCGACAGCGAGCCTAAGGAGAATACCAACAATGGCGTTTAGCGCACAGCAAGCGGTCACGGAACCCAGCGATCCCGTTGTTTTTGGGATTACCTTCACACCCACCATCCTGGGCGGTGTTGTGGCCGCCGTCGGTGTCATTGGCGGCGTGGCGCTCCTGATTCAGGTGGTGATGCCCCAATACGAAGAATACAAAAAGCTTGAAGAGGATGTGGCCACCAAACGAGAACGACTAGAGCAGGTGGCCGAAGAAAAGCGCAAGGTGCAGCAAACTCTCGACAATTTGCAGCGGGCCCGCGCCACCCAAGAGCAAGTGCTGGCTTTGTTTCCCGCTCCCACCACGGTTTCGGTGCTGCCGCTGGATCTCAACCGGATTGTTTCCGAACAGTTTGGCCAAATCACCAAACTGGAACCTGTCCCGGTCAAAAGTCCATCGGAGGAGATGGTCACCGATGGCTCTTGGGGCGATGCGGTCAACAGCAAAATTCGGCAACTGGTGCTGAAGGTGGGGTTCGAGGCGGACTACGATCGCACCGGCAACATCCTGCGCAACCTTGAGCGCTATCAGTCGATGCTGGCGATCGATGATTTGACCTCCGAGCTAAAACTCTCCAAGCAGGCGGTGCGGTTTGATGACAAAACTGGGCAGTTTGTCGCCCAAGGTGCGCCCCAGGTTCGGATTCAAACCAATTTTTCGTTAAAGGTGCTCCTACCACTCTCGGCTCGGGAGTTGGCCCAACAGGCCGCCGCCGAAGCCAACAAAGCAGGCGAAAACGCAGATAAACCGGAGGGCGAAGCACCCAAGTAATCGCCAGAAAGTAATCACGAGATTGGTGGCCGAGGGATCCGCAGCATCATGATGTTCTGACTCGATCGCCCTGGCGAACACCCATTTTCCTTTCCCTAACCCCAACAACCACGATCGACAAAACAGCAGTGAGGAGCGAACGGTGAACTACGAGCGGATTTTGGGCAATGCAGCGCTGATGGGTGGGTTGGCAACGGTGGCGATCGTGCAGCCCGCCTTGGCCGAAACCAACGTGCTGGATGTGCGGATCAGCGGCAGCGGCAGCGGCGTGGATGTGGAATTGGTGACCGATTCGGTCGATCGACCCCAGGTGTTCCTGTTGCCGCCCCAAGGAACCAGCCTGATTGCCCATGTGGCCGGCGCGCGGTTGGTGGTTCCCGGCGGCAACGTGACCCGAGCCAACCCAGCCCCCGGGATTGCGGCCGTGGAAGTGACCCAACTGGATGGCAGCACCGTCCAGGTGACGGTACGTGGCACCACGGCTCGCCCCACCGGTCGCATTCGCCCCAGCAACAACAATGCCGTTCTGCTGAGCTATGCCGGCACGACCACCCCCAGCACCCCAAGCACCCCCAGCAATACTGGCAGCCCCGTAGCCCAAACACCGGCCAACACCGGCTCGCCGGTTGGCAACGGCGCACCCAACGTCCTGGTTCCCAACCCCACCATCACCATCGATGGTCAGCCGGCCGTGCTCAGTCCGGCGGTGGCTCCTCCCACCATGCCCCGGGCGATCGCCCCACCCGTTGGCGACATTGCCATTTCCGATCTGCCGATCCAGCCCTACACCATTAACCTGGGCAGCAACCAAATCATTCCCCGTTTGGTGTTGCGAGAAGCCCCCGTGCGCGAGGTGTTGTCGCTGCTAGCCCGGGCCAGCGGCGTGAACATCGCCTTCGCCGACAACGCGGCTGGCCCCACCCCCGGCAACCCCACCGCCCCCGGCACGCCTCCCACCACCGGAGCCGACGCTCG
>NZ_LIRO01000036.1:118232-118671 GCF_002742025.1 Limnothrix sp. PR1529 | reverse complement strand
TGGGATGGTCTTGACCGAGTTTTTCAACCAAAATCGTCAAGCAGCGGAGGTAGAGGGGTTCCGCTGCCTCGTACCGTCTCTGGGAATAGTAGAGTCCTGCCAAGTTGTTGAGGCTGGTGGCCGTGTCGGGATGGTCGGCTCCCAGCACTCGCTCACGGATTTCCAGCGATCGCCGGTAGAGGGGTTCCGCGGCCTCGTAACGTCCCTGGCATGAGTAGAGTAATGCCAAGTCATTGAGGCTGTCGGCAGTGGCGGGATGGTCGGCTCCCAGCACTCGCTCACGGATTTCCAGCGATCGCCGGTAGAGGGGTTCGGCTTCAGGATAGCGTCCCTGCGACCAGTAGAGTCCTGCCAAGTTGTTAAGGCTTTCGGCAGTGTGGGCATGGTCGGCTCCCAGGACTTGCTCTCGGATCGCCAGCGATCGCCGGTAGAGGGGTTC
>NZ_LIRO01000036.1:0-118227 GCF_002742025.1 Limnothrix sp. PR1529 | reverse complement strand
GTAGAGTCCTGCCAAGTTGTTCAGGCTGGTGGCCAGGTTGTCCGATGGTTCCTGGGTGTCGTAAATAGCGATCGCCCGTTGGAAATAGTCCTCAGCGGGGATCGCTTCCCCCGGCCCCCGGCCTGCTTTGTAGCGATCGGCATAGCGATCGCCCAACTGTCGCAGCAGATCCGCCACGGCCAGGCTGCTCGGCCCCAGTTCAGCTTCGGCAGCAGCTAAAGAAGCTTCTAGATCGGCGATTGATAGCCCCACCGGATCGGTACTGTCCGAGGGCAGCGACTCAAGGCGATCGGGGCGGATCTCCGATGAATTAGCCGTCTCCTGAGCCACCACCGCAAACAAAAACACGCCATCCCGCCAGCTCCAAAAGTCCGGGGCCTTTTTGGGCAGTTCTGGCCAGACCTGCGATGGCAACCACAAAACGATCGGGAGCGCCAACTCCCGCAAGGCTTCCCGCGTCCACTGCAAATAGCCCAGGAACTTCTCGATCGGCTCAGGGCCCGTCAGCCCCAGCGACTCCGCCCCCAACACCGTCACCACGCTGGGCAATGCCGACCCCGCCTCCGCCAGGGCCAGGCTGACGGCACGGTGCAAGCTGGGGTCTTGGGCATCCAGCCGGGCCCGCAGGGGTTGTGCCTGGCCAGCTAACTCGGCTTCGTAGCGCTCAATCCAGGCCAACCGTTGGCGATCGTGGTCGCACCGAGCCAACAAAACCTGCAATTGCCCCAGTCCCATTTCCAAGGAAGCGACGAGGCGATCGTAGGTGCGATCGTTGTCGTGGGTGATTTCTGGGCGATCGTTAGGATTCATCCGCCAATCCGCTGCTCAATTCGCAACTGGTCAATCAACAAAGGATGCACATCGTACCAACTTTCTTTGTTGCGATATTCGATTACATACAGACTATGCAAGAGATTCAAAAACTCATCGGCTTTTGGATCGTCCGGCTGATAGTTGAAATAGGTTTGCTCCAGAATCTCGCGATCGGATTTGCCGAGGGTAATCGACATTTCATTGCGGAGCGAATCCAATGCCTCTTGCAAAATAGTCTGATTGATTTGGGCTTGGCTAATGTCTGCGCCCCGCCGTTGTTGCACACGCAACTCAACCCGCATCAGGCGACAACATTCCTTGGCAATCCGAATCAGTTCCCGATTGACCCCGCCACTATAAAGCACGATTTTTTCAGCAACTCCCTCGGCAAACAGGTCTGGCACGACCCGGCGATGGAGAATCTGCAATAGCGTTTGGAACTTATCGGGCACGGGCTGCCCATCGGGCCGGTGACTATCGTTTTTGGCAAACAACTTCAGCACGGGCATCACATAGATATTGGTGCTGGTTTCGGTTTCCAGATGGCTTTTGAGGCGCGTGTCCCGAATGGTGGCGATCGGGATTGTGTAGATCACAATGAAGTTTGGCTCTAGGAGCGACTTCAAATTGCGGTAGAAAATCTCATCAATTTGCGTCAACTCTAGTTTGTCTAGATCATCAATAATCGCCAGAATGGGTTGACCGCTAGCCAGCCGAATTTCGGTAGCAATGTTATTGATCGTATCAATCAGATCACGCAGATCCTTGGAAAATTCAGTTTTGATTTCCTCCCGCATTTTGGCATCAGTCTTCAGCTTGGTTTTGAGCAAGCCAAATAGATCGAAGCCCACTTCTGCCTCGCCACTCACTGATGCTTCTTCAATGTGGGTGCGGGTTTTAAACCAGTTGCGAAAGGCGTTGATCTTGCTGGGGGAAATCGCGATTTTCTCGGCTTCTGCCTTGGCCATCAACTGCACGGCCATGGTGAACAAAATATTGATGTGATTGATTGAGTAGCTTTCAATCAAATCAGCAATTGAGAAAAAGACGGTGAAATAGCGATCGCGCATCATCTTGGCAAATTCCGCCAGCACCGTCGATTTGCCGCAGCCGCGATGGCCCGCAAAGATGAATTGATTGTCTGACTCGGTGCTGTCTTCCACGAGCTGCTCCAGTTCCGCCAAGCAGCGATCGTTGTAGCTCACCCCAAAGTTTTTCCAATCTTGGTCGGCCACCAGGGGTTGAAGCTGCAAGTTTTGGAAGGCTTTCTGGAAGGCCTCGGAACGGGCAAGGCTGGCCAAAGATGCTTCAGACATGGGAAACCACAGACGAAATAACGGGCGAGAGACCGGGCGATCTGCTCTCGGGTCAATCACCCCAGCCGATGGGGGCGATCGTCGCCATTGTGCCACAGGGGTGCTGGCCAGAATTAGCCTGCTTTATCCTCACCATGGGCTTGGGTCAATCATAGCCCGCACCGATTGCTGAGTTCCTGCGGGCGCTTGGGCAGGGGATCAGCGGCCGCCAACCGATCGCCGAAGACGGAACCATGGGACAAATCGATCGAGATTTTGCGGAAGATCGGCGCTTGTGTTAAACCGCTAGAGGGTTAATCAACCGGAAATTGGCGCTTAGGAGCTTGGGGATGGCAAAACGATCGAACGAAGGCACCGTCGCAGCCCCCGTTTCGCCAATGCCCGATCGCCCCGCTTCTGGGGTTTATGTGGTGGTGCATGGGCATTTTTATCAACCCCCGCGCGAAAATCCCTATTTGGAGGCGATCGTGCGGCAGCCCAGCGCGGCCCCTTGCCACGATTGGAATGAGCGGGTTTATCGGGAATGCTATCGACCCAATGCCTTCGCCCGAATCTTTAATGATTCGGGAGCGATCGTGGGGTTGGTGAACAATTTTGAGTGGATGAGCTTTAACGCGGGGCCAACGCTGCTGAGCTGGTTGGAGCGGTTTGACCCGGCCACCTATGCTCGAATTTTGGAGGGCGATCGCCTGAGCGCGGCTCGGCTGGGGGGCCATGGCAACGCGATCGCCCAGGTCTATAACCACATCATCATGCCCCTGGCCAATCGGCGGGATAAGCAAACCCAGGTGCGATGGGGCGTGGCGGATTTTCGATCGCGCTTTGGTCGATCGCCCGAAGGCATTTGGTTGGCGGAAACAGCCGTGGATTACGCCACCCTTGATGTGCTCATCGAAGAGGGCATTAAATTTGTGATTTTTGCCCCATCCCAGGCCCAGCGCTGCCGACCGCTGCCCACGGAAACCGATCCGGAGCCGGATTGGGTGGATGTGGGGTCGGGGCAAATTGACCCCACTCGGTCTTATCGGTGTTTTGTGCCCAAGGGAGGGGAACCGGAGCCGATCGACCCGGCAGCGCCTTCGGATCCGGCGGCCACCTTGGCCCGCGATCGCTACATTGATCTGTTTTTTTACGATGGGCCAATTTCCGGCGACATGGGTTTTGGGGATGTGCTGACCAGTGCCGCTTCCTTTGCCGATCGGTTGGGATCGGCGGTGCGGGCCGATCGCCCCAGCCAGGTCATTTCCGTGGCCACCGATGGGGAAACCTTTGGTCACCACAAGCGCGATAAGGAAAAGTGCTTGGCCTATGCCCTCAGCATGGAGTTTCCGGGGCGAGGCTGGTGTACCACCAATTTTGCCCATTACCTAAGCCTGCACCCGCCGGAGTGGGAGGTGGCCATGAAGCCGGTGACGGCCTGGAGCTGCTCCCACGGGGTCGATCGCTGGCAGGATGATTGCGGTTGTGGCGGCGGCGGCGGCTGGCATCAGCGCTGGCGGCGACCGTTGCGGGACAGTTTGAATTATTTGCGCGATCGACTGGTGGCGGTGTTTGAGCGCTATGCCACACCACTGCTGCGGGATCCTTGGCAGGCCCGCGATGAATATATTGAGTTGGTTTTGGATCGATCGCCCGATCGGATGACAGCGTTTTTGGAACGTCATCGGGCCCGCCCCCTGTCAGCCCAGGAGCGAATCGATGCCCTGCGGCTGCTGGAAATGCAGCGCCATGCCCTGTTGATGTTCACCAGTTGCGGCTGGTTTTTTGAGGAAATCTCTCGCCCGGAAGGGGTGCAGATTTTGCGCTATGCCAGCCGAGCGATCGAGCTGGCGGCCGAAGTGGCCGGCGTGAATTTGGAGCCGGACTTTGTGGCCCAACTGGCAGCGGCCCCTAGCAACGTGCCGGAATTTGGCGACGGGGCGGAGGTTTATCGACAGTTGGTTTTGGATGATCATGTCAGTTTTGAGCAGGTGGTGGCGGCCCACGCGATCGGCTCTTTGATTCCCAACCAACCACGCCAAAGCCGAGCCTATTGCTACACGATCGAACAGCAGGATTACCAACTGCAACGGCTGGGATCCCTGGCTTTGGCCGTGGGCGAGTTGGTGGTGACTTCGGATATTGCGGGCGAGTCTGCCCATTTTGTCTTTGGAGCCTTGCACTTGGGCGGTTGGGATTTTCACTGTTGTGTGCAGCCGTTCCAAGGCCGATTAGCCTACAGCAAGCTGAAGGAGCGGCTGTTTGCGGCGTTGGAGTCTGCCAGTGCGGCCCAGGTGGTCTTGGCCCTGAGTGCCACCATGGGCGGCCAGTCCCGGGGATTTGCCTTGGCGGATCTCTGTGCGGAGGATCGCGATCGACTAATGCGGGTGCTGGTACAGGAAACGACGGCAAGGCTGGATACGCTGTACGATCGCGCCTATCGCGACAACTGCGGGATCATGACCCGGTTTTATCGAGATGCGCTGCCGGTTCCCCGCGAATTACAGGTGGCGGCGGAGTTGGCCTTGGGTCAGCGGGTGTTGGCCTTGGTGCAGCGGTTGGCCGGCGAGTTGAAAACTTGGCCCTTGGCAGCGATCGAGGCCGGGCCGGGAACGCTAACGGAGTTGGAAGCAGTGGCCGCCGAAGCCCAGCGCCTCCACTGTCAATTGGATGGGTTGGAAATTGCCCCTTGGATTACGCGGGCGATCGGGCGGTTGCTGGAACGGGCATTGGGCTTGGTGGAAACGGAACTGAACGGGCATCCTGCCGCTGACCCAGAACAGTCCCTGGGCGGGTTCCGGGTGGCTGTGGATGCGATCGAGCGCCTCACCAGCCTCAGCCGATCGCTTCAACTCACCTTAGATCTGGATTTGGTGCAGGAACGGCTCTTTTTCTGGTGGCAGGGTTCCATGGCCGCCGCGCCCTTGGATGATCGGTGGTTGGGCTGTTTGGGGGATTTGGGGCAGGCCCTGGCCGTGCGGCTGCGACCGGGCCCCTACAGTAATTTGCTGATCGATCGCCCCCGATCATCTTGAGCCAATTGGCAGCAATCTGAATCGATCAGGGGCAATCCGAGGCGATCGCCCCAAGGCTAATCCCGTCGGGCCGCCGTATCTCCTAACCCGGATCGCAAAAATCTTGGAGGTATCGGAGATATCAGAGATCTACCCTGCTTTTGTGGTGGCAGTTTTCAGTATCATAAAGGGCGGTCAAAATGTCAGCCCTATGACCTACAACCCTCGGATTCAGGATCTACCCGCCACAGAACGCCCCCGGGAGCGGTTGGCAGCCTTTGGCCCCCGCAGCCTCTCGAATGCGGAACTGTTGGCCATTTTGTTGGGCACGGGCCAAGGGCCGGGCAAACTCTCGGCCGTGGGGTTGGGGCAACTGATTTTGCAAACCTTGGGGGGCGATCGCCAGGATCCGCTAGCCGTTCTGCGCGATGCATCCTTGGCGGAACTGACCCAAATTCACGGGGTGGGGGATGCCAAGGCGACGGCAATTTTGGCGGCGGTGGAGTTGGGCAAGCGGATTTTGCAAACCCGACCGCTCGATCGGGCCGTGATTGACACCCCAGCCGCCGCCGCCGCTGCCCTCAGTCAGGATTTGATGTGGCAACCGCAGGAACGGTTTGCCCTGTTGTTGTTAGATTCCAAAAATCGACTCCTAGCCACCCAAGTCCTGACGATCGGGACGGAAACCCAAACCCTGGCCCATCCTCGCGATATTTTTCGGGAGCTGATTCGGCAGGGCGCAGCCGCCTGCATTGTGGCTCACAATCACCCCTCGGGCGACCTAACCCCCAGTCCTGAGGATTTGACCCTCACGGAGCAGCTTTTGGCAGGGGCCCATTTTCTGGAACTGCCGCTGTTGGATCATTTGGTGGTGGGCTATGGGGAATTTCGCAGCCTGCGCGAGACCACCGATCTTTGGGCCGCCTATCCCGACATGGGCTAAGGGGGCTAGCTCAAGGTTGGGCGGGTGGCTCCGGCGGTTCGGGATTCTCCGGGGGATCTTCCGGCGGGTCAAAGGTGGGCCCATCCCAAGCACTCGACCAATAGACCCGGCCGCCGCCGGTCATTGGTTTGGCCGGTTGCCAGCCATTCAGCATCTCTTGCAGGGCATCCAAAGAGATCGATCGAGTCTCCCGCAGCTTGTGCCAAACCGATCGCGACAGCAGCAAGGAATGCTCAAATCGCTCGGCCCCAATGCTTTCCAGATAGGCTTCCCGCTCCGGCTGGTAGTCCGCAGAAGCCAGCAAGAGGGGCAAATCGGGATTGAGCGATCGGGTAATCCGCGCCATTTGGGCCATCAACTCGGGATAGAGCCAGGTATAGGCCGGATGCACGGTTAACTCCGCCCGGTGGGGCAGCGCTGCATATCGGTGCGATCGCACTTGGAAATAGCCGATCGCGGCCTTCCGTTGGGGTTCAAACACATAACCCATCGTGGTTTCCAGCCCATCCATCCGCTGCCGGGTGTCCGCCAGGGCCGCCAACCAATCCGCCTTGAAGTCATCCACGCGCAAATCAAAGGCCTGGCGCACATGGGGGGGCATAGCCGCCGTATCCAATTGATACAACAAGGGCGCATCGGCATTCCCCACCGGCATCAGGTTGGGCAAGTCCGGTTCTCGCTCCGCCAGGGCTGTGAGGGCGGCCGGCGGAATAGACCAATAGGTTAACTGGGCGATCGGCTGGAATCCGTTTTGGCGATAGAGCGCCAGGGCATCTTTGCCATGCACATTCACCTCCAGCATCCAGGTGCGTGCTTCCCAAATGGTTTCAAAGCAGTAGCGCAGCAGCTCGGAACCGATGCCCTGGCTGCGACATTCCGGCATCACAGCCACCTGCTTCACGCGCCAAGTGCTGCGCGATCGATTCACGGGCATCACTGCGATCGCCCCGCAAACCCGCCGATCGCGCTCGGCCACGCTGGCCCGTAACCGTCGCTGGCTGGGGGCCATCATATCCATCAGTGCCGATAAGCCATACCAAGTGCGCAGCCGCGACCAATCCACCCCTGCCGTTTCCAGGGGGCTTCCTAGCCCGTCAAAGTCCGCTGAGTCCGCCGCAAGCTGGGCGATCGCATCCAAATCGCGATATTGGGCCCCTCGCAGGACAAGATCGGCATTTTGAGGCAAAAAAGCAGGCATCGCGCAGCCGCTCCCACATGGCAGGTTGCTCCTACTGTAGCGGTTTTGATTCCCAGGTGGGGTAACCGTTGGCGAATCCCGATCGTCAATCCCAAACGCCAGTACTGTGATCGGGGCTAGGGCCTTAATTTTCGGGTGAGTAATTCAGCCCCTTCCTTAACCGCTATTCAAGCCGTTGGATTCATTATTTTCAATTTTGCACTTTCGGTTTCTGATTCAAGAATCGCTTGATTCTTTATTCGTCAACATTCCAATTTTCAGTGATTTACATCCAAATTCTCAATTGTCACAAGCTTTCAAAATCAGGAAATTCAACACCCTGATTCGTTGCTTCAAGTAGTTGCAAACCTGACAGATGGATAACTGGCCCACCCCAGGAAACCAACCGAGAACCACAGTTGTCTGATAAAGCAACTGAGAAGGAAAACCTCGGAATTCAATCGGGTTTGGGAATTTTGAAATACTCGGCTCCGTCAAGATCTGCCAGTTTTTCAACTGTCCATCCCTCCGATCTCCGGATTTCAAACCCCTTTTCAGAAGTATGCAAAGAAGCGCACAGAATGCTTCTCTCAGAATTTTTCAGGGGATTCTTGATCGGGTTCCCCCTCGCTCCTCAGGATTTAAAACCATGCTGAATCGCAATCGCTGGAAAGCCGCCGCCGCTCTGTTGATGACCTTTGGAATGAACGTCACCACCATCACCCCGATGCTGGTTGCCCCTCTGGCTGCCCCTGCTCCGGCCGTGGCCCAAACCATTTCATTCCCTGATGTACCTGCCAATCATTGGGCCAGTGATTACATCCGCGCGCTGGTTTCTCAAAATATTTTGGCGGGTTTTCCCGATGGCACTTTTCGCCCCGATGCACCGGTCACGCGGGCAGAATTTTCAGCCATGTTACGCAAGGTTTATCAACGAAGCAGCATCCGCAGCGCGATCAATTTTGTGGATGTGCCCAGCAGCCATTGGGCCTATGATGCCATTCGCCGCGCCTATGAAATGGGCTTTGTTTCTGGTTATCCCGATGGCATCTTTTTGCCGGAACAAAACATTCCGCGCGAGCAGGTTTTGGTGGCGTTGGCAAATGGTTTGAACTATCAAGCAGCGGCTCCCACGGAACAGGTTTTAGGCAATTTTGCGGATAGTGGGGCCATTTCCAATTTTGCCCGCGGCCCGATCGCGGCAGCCACTGAAAAACGGATGGTGGTGAACTATCCGAACGTCAGCTATTTGAACCCTGGGCGCAATGCCACCCGAGCGGAAGTGGCGGCTTTTCTCTACCAAGCCTTGACCAGTGAAGGGCGAGTGGCGGCTCTGAGTTCGCCTTATATTGCCAATGCTCAAACCGTGGCCACCAACTATCGGATTGCGGCGGGCACATCCCTGCCTGTGAGCTACATGAAGGAAAAAATCCTGTTGATGCCGGATGAAACCTTGCCGGTGACTTTTAATGTGCGCAACAACATCACCACCACCACGGGCCAGGTGTTGATTCCGGCGGGTAGCCAAGTGAAGGGCAATCTGCGGCCGGCCGGCGACAAGGCGACGCAGTTTGTGGCGCAGGAAATTGTGATGCCCGATGGTTCAACGCGCTCCCTGAAGGCCACGTCCAGTGTGATTACAACGACGGAAACGGTGCGCAAGGGGGCTGATTTGGGTCGGTTGCTGAAGAATACGGCGATCGGGACGGCGGCGGCGGCGGCCATCTCGGCGGTGACGGGCGATCGGGCGATCGCCACGGAAGAGTTGCTGATCGGTGCGGGTGGCGGTGCGCTCTTGAGCCTAATCGAGCGGTTCTTGGGTCGCAACAGCATCGATGTGCTGGTGGTGCAACCGGAAACGAATCTGAACCTGACCCTCACGGATGATTTTGTGGTGGCGGCTCGCTAGGCGGGAAGTCCGCAAGCCCGGCAACGGGACTGAGACCCTGATTCAGAGCGTTCTCAGTCCCGTTGAGAGCATCCCGTTGAGCGCGATCGAGCGCCATGGCCCTTAGCTCGCGGGTTGCGGTTTCGATTTTGCTTCCAAATCTTCCAGGCGCGATCGCAGGGTTTGGTTGTCTTTTTTCAGTTGATCTAACTCTTGGCGTACCTGATCCAAGGCGCGATCAGAACCCGCATTGTGCTGCACTCGCTTCACGGCTTCTTCTGCCATCCGACGCACGCGGCCATCGGGCGACTGGTTGGCCAACCCTTGCAAAATCCCGATCGCCTTGGTGGTTTCCATTTGTCCCAGGGCAGCTACCACCGCCACTTGGGTTAGGAAAAAGCTCTCGCGGGCGTAGGTTTGCAGCCCATTCAAGACCCGATCGATCGCTGGGGCTTCTTGACCGTTGGCCACTGCGCCCAGGGCCCGAATGGCCGCCAAGCGCAGGGCCTGGGGAATGCCCGGTTGGCTGGTTTCCAAAATCAGTTCCAGGGCGGCGGCGGAGGTTTTGAGGGCGCTCAGGCCACTGATGGCCCCTGATCGCACCACTTCATTCCAGCCCGATCGCTTCTTCAGGGCAGATTTGAGCAGCGTAATCGCCCGATCGGCCAAGGCCGGTTGGGCAGACGCGATCGACCCGATGGCCGCCAAGGCCGCCGACTCGGTGGAATAGCTGGCATCACCCTTTTTGGCGATCGGCTCCAGCACTGAATAAGCCGCCTCGGTTTTGAGGGAAGCAATGGCCTGAATCACCGATCGGCGCACGCGGGGATCCGAATCCTTCAACCCCGGCTTCAGGGCCGCCAACACCCCATCCAGCCCAATGGTGGCCAGGTGATCGGCCACCTCGGCACGCACCCCCCAGAAGCGATCGCGGGTCAGGGATTGGGCCAAAGCATTCAAGGCCTCCAGCGTGCCTTTTTGGGCGATCGCCTTAGCCGCAAACACCCGGGCGATCGGGTCAGGATCAAACTGCAATTGGGCTTTCAATTCCGGCAGCGGATAATCTAGCTCCACCGTTTTGAGCCAATGATTCCCCGGATCAAAACTGACGAAATCTGGTTTTTGCTCCAAGGGGAAATAGAAGGTCTGTTCCCGATCGTGAATGGCCAGCTTCACGGTTTTGAACGTGACCTTGGGGGCGGGAGCTGCCGCTTTTTTTGACTTTTTCGATTTCGGAGCGGGGCTGGCTGCTTCATCGCTGAGGGTTGCAAAGGCCACCGGAATTTTTAAATTAAACAGCGTCTCCAAATCCCCTTCCTTGGCTTGGGTTTGGATCACAGTCAATTTTGCAATGTTATTTTCCCCATCCCAGCTATAGGCAACTTTGAAATCAGGATGGCCTCCTCGAAACACATACTGATCAAACAGAAACAACAAATTGCGACCCGTTGTCTGTTCGATCGCCCGCAAGAGGTCGATCGTTTCGATGGCACCAAAGGCGTGATTTTTGACAAATGTTTGAATTGATTTCCAAAACAAATCATCGCCCAATTCCTGATGCAGCATGTGATAAACACAGCCGCCCTTTTCATAGGTATGGCAATCATAGAGTTCGATCGGCTCGCGATAAACATGGGTCACCATGGGCCGCCGATAGCGCCGCCGATCTTCCCCTAAATAGGCCCGTTGATCACCCAGGCGATAATAGGCCGCTTCCTCCGATCCATATTCATGCTCAGTCCAGAGGGTTTCGGAATAGGTAGCCATACCTTCTTTCAGCCAAGCATGAGACCAATGCTTAATGACCAGCAAATCGCCAAACCACTGGTGAGCCAGCTCATGAACCACCAAAGCTTCAGAATTGTGATTATCGATCGCCGCTCGTTCATCTAACAAACAGCGATCGGTTAACAGGGTCATGGAGGTGTTTTCCATACCCCCGAAAATGAAATCCTCCATGCAAGCTTGTCCATACTTGCTATAGGGATAGTCATAGTCAAATTTTTCGCTGAGAAAATCCATCATCGCGGGCGTTTTGCCCATGGTGCGCTGGGCTTCCGAAGCCCGATTCTGAGCGGTGTAATAGCTCACAGGTCGGCCGCGCCACTCATCCTTAATCTCTGCGAAATCTCCCACAGCCAGGGTAAACAGATAAACCGGATGAGGCTGTTTTTGATGCCAATGGTAAGTGGTGGTTTTGCCCTTAGTGGTCTGATTAATCAGCTCTCCATTTGAAAGCACCAGCAAACCACTGGGCACTTGCACTTGCATTTCGGAGGTGCAGAGTTGCCCTGGAAAATCAAAGCAGGGAAACCAAAACCGAGAATCTTCGTCCTCGCCTTGAGTCCAAACCTGCACATTTTTATTGGGATAGTCCGCCGTGGGCTGCACAAAATAAATGCCTCGTTGGGGACGATCTAATTGATAGTCAATGACTAATTTAAAGAGGTGATCGCGCTGGGTTGGTTCCGCAAGGGTAATGGCTAATTTTTCGCCGTCATACTCAAATTTCTGGGCGGTTTTGCCCACTCGCACCCCTTGAATTTGCATCGCCACCGCATCTAATTCCAGGCGATCGACTCCATCTTGTACGGGCAACAGGTCGATCGAGCAAGTTCCCGTGACCTGGCAATTGGGAATATCCAACACCAGATCAAGGGCCACATGTTGCGTGCGCACCGGGCGATCGGGGAGATAGTGGGGCTTGGCTCCGGGAAGTTGAAACGATCGCGCTTCATCTGCACTCAAACCCCAAAATGCTTCCAAAAACCGATTCCGCGACATGGTGGATTGCCCCTAACGATGATGGACTAGCGAAAAATTGCTGACAAATTGAACGATTTGAGCCAGCCTGACAAATTATTGATGGTCTTGGGCACAAAAATTATTGGCTCATCCCAGACTCGCCGTAGTTATTTTTAACATAACCATCGAGAAATGACTGCGTTTAATCCCTAGAAGTCTATAATATTTGCCCAAAACTCAAAACAAGTAGGCTATAATCTCTATAGTCTGGTGTTAAATCACAGGGGTAATCAGGTGAGATCAAGTAATTTACTAGGATCATGATTTTGCTTTTTTGATTTAGTAAAAATCAACTAATATTCAATGTCGGCTCTTAAAAATCGGCTCTTAAAAAGTTATTGATTCTTAAAAAATTTAGATTAATTTTATTTTTAATTTCAAATTGAATTTCAAATCTAAAATCTATTCAAGCCATTCTATTAGCTTACATCATTCGATGACCATATCCATCAATCATAAACAAAGATGAGCTTTGCAACCTATCTTCATCTTCAATCGTTTAACCTTTCCAAGCCACTCGACGATATTACATTCGGCAGATACTCATTGCCCTATTATCAGCAAGTTTGCCAAACCCTTGCTCAAAGCTGTTCACAATATCAGTCCTTGCCCCTTAGAAAAGCTCAGTTAGCAGACTATGCCAGTGTCCATAGTCAAGCCTATCTGAAAAAGCTAATTCTGAAAGCGCTCGATCGCCCATTGGATCAGGCCAGCCTTGCACTCCCAGCTATTGGTTCTGACTGTCAAGGACTTGAGTATGCGATTCCAGGCTATCTATATGGCTTGGGCGGTATGCTAGAGGCCATTGATCGGATGAAACAGGGCATTCTTCAGCGAGCTTATTGCTTCAGTATGGTTGGTCATCATGCCCATCGTGAATGGGGTCATGGATATTGTTTACTTAATCCTTTAGCGGCAGCAGTACGTTATGCCCAACTGAATGGTTTCGCCAAGGTCATTGTCATTGATTGGGACATTCATCATGGTGATGGCACTCAAGAAATTTTCAGCCATGATTCATCTGTTTATTGTATTAGTATTCATAGCACTGTAGATATTTACATGGCCAAGGCTTCTGGTCTTCAGTGGGGAACTACGGAACAAGCCGATCGCGTGGGTCATTGCAATATTCCAACTATTCCCAAGAATTTTCCGCGCACTGCGCTTGCAGAAGACGGTTTAGGTGGTGAATTTTATGAGGGTAAGGAAAGTATCAAGGTATTTCAAGAACGGTTAAGTCATTTACCATGGAAACCTGATTTGATCACTATTTTCTCAGGATATGACTCTCATCGAGAAGACTGTGGAGAAGATACAACCAACTGGACTAATGAAGACTTTGTGCAATTGACTGAGATCACCTTACAAGTTGCCCACCATTTTAATTGTCCGGTGCTATCTTGTCATGGTGGAGGATATCGATTACCGACTACAGTATCGGCAGCTAGTGATCATATAAGCACTCTAGCCAAGTATTTGATTTAGTGGTGAACAACGACTTTAAACAGATTGAAATATAGCCTTTATGACAGATTCTAAAATTGCTGCTTCTATCAATAATCTCTTTCAAAATCTCCCGATCGAGTTACCCGAAGAGATCTTTGAAACGATTTTGCAAACTCCCGAGATCAAAATTGAGCGAATTTTATCAAAGGGACATCGATCGGAACCTGAGTTTTGGTACGACCAGGCGCAATCCGAATGGGTTTTGGTGCTTCAAGGTCGTGCCCATTTGGAACTACCGGAAGGCAGGGTTGAGCTAAAGCCTGGCGACTATTTCAATATTCCTGCTCACCAAAAACATCGGGTTGCTTGGACAGACCCGGATGTGGAAACCATTTGGCTGGCAATTTTTTATTGAAATTTGCGCTCTGATGAGAGGGGATGAATTATCGTTTTTGAGGCTTGATTAGCCCCGAAATGTTGCTTTCAAGATTGATTTCAAAAACGACTTTTAACCTTGGGTTCTTTTAATCTTGGGTTCTTTTAACTTTGGGCCACAACAACTCGATCGCGTCCGGCCCATTTCGCTTGATAGAGAGCGGCATCGGCCGCTTGCAAAAGGGTGGCTACGGTAACCGCATGTTGCGGAAAGCTGGCCACCCCAAAGGAGGCAGTAATTGCCCCCAGGGTTTGCCCGCCGTGACGCAAGGACAAATACTTCAGCTCTTGGCACATCACCTCCGCCCGTTGCACCGTTTCTTCGAGGGTGGCTCCGGGCAAAATCAGTGTCATTTCCTCGCCACCATAGCGACAGGCGATATCGGAGCCTCGGATGCGACTTTGCAGAAATTGCGCCACTTCCTGCAACACCAAGTCTCCGGCATCGTGGCCAAAGGTGTCGTTGAATTGTTTGAAATGGTCAATGTCCAAAATGATTGCCCCGATCGGGGAGCGATCGCGCCGGGCCCGACAAACCGCTTGCTCCAGGGCTTCCTCTAAATAGCGTCGGTTATAGAGACCGGTGAGCGGGTCGCGGATGCTTTGTTGTTGCAGGGTTTCCCGCAATCGCAGGTTGGAAATGGCCAGGGCCACCTGCTCCGCCACGGTGCGGGCGAGCTGCTGTTTTGGAGCCGAAAGGGAATCGTGCTGCGGGGTGCAAAGATACAGCAGTCCTAGGGTTTCACTTTGGGCCATCATTGGCAAGCAAAGGGATTCCGCTTGGGATCCCAGGGGGTGGGCATGGCGACAGAGCAACCCCGTGTGTTTGTGCTCGGCCCAATGGATGCGGCCACGACGCAGGGCCCAGCAATCATCGGGATAGAACAGGGTTTCCCCGATCGGGTCAGGGCCCCAAGTGGCCACCGCCTCCAGGGCCACGCGAGTCGATTCCAGGGTAAACAGGGCCCCGGAACAGCCGGGAAACAGAGCTTGCACCAGGTCGGCCACGGCGGTGTAGGCTTCCTCCACGGTCACGCAAACCTGCAGGAAATCAATCATTTCACTCAGCAGCGCCATTTCGCGGTTGCGAAACTTCAGCTCCTCAATGCGTCGCTCCAGTTGTTGATTGGTTTCCTGAAGCACCTGTTCGGCCTGCTTGGTTTGGGTCACATCCCGAAAAGTCAGGGTCAGGCCGTCGCCTAATTTCACCGCCGTGAGTTGCAACCAAGCATCGCGGCCGTCAACTTGGGTGATTCGGAGCGATCGACTGAAGGCTTGGCCAGTTTCCACCACCCGCACATAGGCTTCAAAGAGGCCGTCTTGGCGCACAAGGGGCACTTGATCAAGCAGTTGTCGATTCAGCAGTTGATTGCGCGATCGCCCCAGCACCATTTCGGCCGAAGCGTTCACCGCCGTCCACAAAAAATCCACAATCTGCCCGGCCCCGTTGCGGATCGTGCGCAGGGCAGCAATTCCATCGATCGAACTGTCGAGAATATCCGCCAGTTCCTGTTGGGTGCGGGCCAATTCGCTAATGTCCGTCAGGACTCCCCAAAGGATATCTTCCCCGTTGACCGCGCTGTGGCGCACCGCCCGCACCAGGCCATGAACAATGTTTTGATTGCGGTGCTCAAACCGCTGAATCAGTTGAATGCAGTTGGCCTGGTTCACCTGCACCGCCTGCCGCAGATTGTTCAGGGTCGATCGATCTTCCTCAATGAGCCGCTGTTCCCAAGTGGCCCACTCATCGGCCAACTCCGAGGGGCCATAGCCCAACAGGGCCTTCCACCGAGGGGACAACACCAGGCGATCGGTCGTTAGGTTCCATTCCCAAACCCCATCGTTCACCACTTGGGCAACCCCATCGCCCACTTGTCCCAGGAAATGGGTCAAACCGGCGGACCAGTAGCCATGCACCGGCTGCGAACAAATTAGCGGGGAATAGTCTGAGTCTGGGGCTGGTTCTGACAACTGACCAGCCAGACCGCCCCGTTCCACCACCGCTTCCAGCAAAGCCGTACGAGAAATGACCCCCGCAAAAACTCCCTGCTCCTCTAGCAACACTAACCAGGCGCATTTTTGAGCCTGAAACGTGTCCCAAGCGGTTTGCAAATTGGTCTGAGCGGGCAAGGTCACGGGCGGTCTGGCCAGGCTCATGAGGGCAGAGGTGGCCAATTCCCGCTGGGTCGCCACGGCCCAGGCCAGCTCGCTCACCGTCAGCACCCCGATCGGCTTCTCGCCCTGGGCCGTCGGCAACACCAGCACAATTAATTGTGATTCAGCAATCTGCGATGGGTGAATTCCCTGAAGATGCTGCACCATGTCTGCGATAGTTTTGTCCGCTGAAATCACCAGCGCTTGCGTTGCCGCAAGGTAGCCAGCTTCGCCCAGGGACAGGGAACGGACAGCGGGAATAATTTGGTGAGAATCAAGCACAGGATAGGAAAAAGCAAACGCCTGAATCAGTGAAATCGTTTGAATCGTTTTTGGCAGCCGTGATGCAGTGTTTGGGCCGATGGGGCCGGCTGACCATGAGCAACGTCCCCAGCAATCGCTAAGGGGTAAGCGGGCGGCTTGGGGCTAATTGATCACGACTAATATCCAAATTAATATCCAAAATCAGTACTCAAACAGTGCTAGGGCTGTTTATCGCCGCACAGAGCCGCGCGATCACCTGATCCTAACCCATTCATCCCAAGACCCTGATGGATTGCCTGATGCATTTCCCGATGTACTAGATCTCCAGATCTCCGACTAGATGCACGAACTGAGATGCTCGTTATTGAATCCCCATGGAATCGCCGAATTGAATCACCGACTGGATTACCAGATGGACTGCTGGATCAATTGTTGGATGAATCGAGCGGTGGACAGCTTGCAGCAACCACCAAGCCGAGTGGCCAGTCACCACACGGCGGGACTAACCAGCAATCAACAGCTCCGCATTTATTATGAGTGGGTTGGCCCGGTCTTCACCAAGGGTTGTTGATGATCAGCCCTGTTGTTGAGGAATTGGGGGCGGCAACCCAAGAAAGTTCGCCTCAAAATCCGTATGGATTGATACAAATCACCGCAAGCTCTCTACCAATTGCTAGGATTGCCCTAATGATGGCGGTCGGTAATGTGATCAGCGAGGCGGCGTGATGACTGATAATGCGGCCTTTTGGGAGGGCATCGAGCAGGCAAAACAAGGCGACCAAGCAGCGGCGATCGCTTGCTTTGACCAAGCCATTGCGGCGGATCCCCATTGGTCTGAAGCCTATTACCGGCGGGGTTTGGCCTATTTTGATATGGGCCGGTTGCAACAGGCTGCCTTTGACTATTCACGGGCGATCGAACTGGCCAATGATTATCAACCGGCTCTCTATGGCCGAGCCTTGGTTCGTGTGGTTTTGGATCACTTTGATGGAGCGTTGGATGATTTAGCCAGCCTGCTTCAGCTCAATCCCCAAAATCCAGCGGCCCACCAACTGAAGGCAACGGCCCTGCGCAAGCGAGGAGATCTGGCCGCCGCGATCGTCAGCCTGCGCAAGGCGACGGAGCTTTATCTCGATCGCCGCGATCCCGTGGGGGCCCGGCAATGTTTGGATTTACTGAAGCAGCTACAACCCAACGCCAGTCCGCCCGTGCTGACGGAACCGTTGCCCCCGTTTAATGCGCCGCCCACGTTGGCCAGTTTGCAGGCCACCGCCACGGGCACATCCAGTACAGGTGCGTCCAGCACGGGCACATCCAATACAGGTACACCCAATTCGGGCGCACCCGTGGGAGCAATGATGCGCCCAGAAGCCTTTTATGCCCAGGCTCTGAACCGAGCGGAGTCGGGAGATGTGCAGGGGGCGATCGCGGAGTTAGATTGGGCCCTGAAGTTGGATCCACAGGATCCAAAGGCGCTGGCCTGTCGGGCAGCGGTGCGCATTAAGCAAGGCAACTGGCAAGGGGCGATCGCGGATTGCAACCGGGCGATTCAAGGGGGTGGGGCTGATGCCACGCTTTACCGTTACCGGGCCAGGGCCAGGCTGGAAATGGGCGATCGGGCGGGGGCGTTGACGGATTTAGATCAAGCCTTAGCCCAAGATGACCAAAACCCGCTGCTGTGGTTGGCGCGGGGCGATGCCCAACAGGCACTGGGAAACTACAGCGCCGCGATCGGGGACTATAACCAAGCATTGGAGTTGGGGGGCGATCGGCCCGCCATTTTGCTGTTGCGGGCCCAAGCGGCCGTTCGCCAAGAAAACCTGAAGCAGGCGATCGAGGACTACCAAACCGCCGCCAGCTTGTTTTGCGATCGCAACGACTGGGAACGCTATCGCGCCACCTTGGAACAACTCAAGATGTTGCAACAGCCGGTGAACCTGTCTCCGGGGTCGCCCCAAAAATCCCAAAATCCCCTTTGGCAGCGGCTGTTGGGGCGGGTTGGCGGCCAGGAAGCGATCGCACAAACCTTGCTCGATCGGGCCCGAGACCATTACCCCAACATGGATGAGGATTGGTATTTGGAAAAGGTGCTCTATGACCTGGAACGGGATGACCTCCCGGAGGATTAGGGCCCGTCGTCAAATCGCCTGAAACCCTGATTCCACCGTTGGCAGATCGTGAGGAACAAGGGGCTTAAGCCCCTTGCTACGACGATTGGGGCAATGAAAACAGGCCCCAAAGACCCATGATTTCGACTCGCGAAAAGTCTGGGAACTGGCTTTGGGAACTGGCAACGAAAGGGTTGATCAGCTTTCGCCAGCCACAGGGGTTGCGATCGGGGAGAACATAATCGATTCCAGTTGAATCAGCGCCTTGTCTAGGTCGTCGTTCACCACCTGCTGATCAAATTCATCGGCGGCGGCCACTTCCTCGCGGGCTCGGGCCAAACGCCGCTCGATCGCTGCTTCGGCATCTTGGCCACGCGATCGCAACCGTCGTTCCAACTCATCCAACGACGGCGGCAACACAAACACCCGAAACGCCTCGGGAAACGTGGTTTTGACCTGACGCGCTCCCTCTAACTCAATTTCCAACAACACCTGCTCGCCCCGCGCCAGACGCTCCACAATCGGTTGGCGCGGGGTTCCATAACAATTACCGGCAAACTCAGCCCACTCCAGCAGGTCACCCGCTTCAGCCATGGCCATGAACCGATCGCGCGACACAAAGAAATAATCCTGCCCGTCCACTTCGCCGTCACGGGGCGATCGCGTGGTGGCAGAAACGGATAAATACAAATCGGGATGGCGTTCGCGTAACAGCTTCACCAATGTGCCCTTACCCACGCCGCTGGGGCCTGTTAATACCGTTAGCGTTCCGTTCGCCATTTGAGTTGCGCGCCGATCTTCAAATGCATTAATACTGGTCTCAAGCAAGGGAAAACAATGCTGATTTAAAGCTGACCTAAAGCCAGCTTAAAGCCAACCTAAAGCCGACTGAAGCCAACTGAAGCTGATCTAAAAAATCGAAACCTCGTGAATTAAAAACCGATCAATCAAGAACTTGTCAACCGAAAGCCTGTCAAGTGATGGAGCCAGGTCGCTCCTAGTCCATCAGCCTAGATCCCAATCATCCTGTCAGTTTTAGCGATTTTGAGCGTGGCTTTAGCCCCTTAGGCACTAGGCCCATGGTTGCATTTTCCACGATCGCTCGATCACATTCTTGGGGCTATCTGGCTTGCCACAAGGTGTAGTTAGCCAATGTCATTAGCCTAATAAATTAGCCGGTGGTTACTGAACCACAATCTTGCCGGCCATGCCAGCGCCACGGTGAGGTGCGCAGTAGTAGCTGTAGGTGCCAGCAGGCAGGTCGCTCGGCAGGGTGAAGCCAGCTTCGCCTTTGCCCAACAGTTGGCCCAGTTTCTTCACTTCAGCCGCGTCAAACTTCGAGGCATCTTCCAACACCACGTTGTGGGGCAAACCAGCGGGGTTCGACCAAACGATCGTGTCGCCAGCCTTGGCGGTCACGGTTTCAGGGGAGAACTTCAGCAGGTTGGTCATTTGCACGCTGTGGGTTTCGGCCAGGGCGCTGGGAGCCACGGCGAACAACACACCAGCAAACAGAACGACGGCAGCCACCAGCAGGCTAGCGCGACGGGCGATCGATTTCATCCAAGCTTTCATTGGTCAAAAACTCATGAAAGGGGTTTTACAGGTTGAATTCTATCGCTCTCCCGTAGCAACGGTGCTGGTTTTGACCAATTTCCTTTGACCGATTCGAGTTGACCGATTAGGTCAGATCGATTGGGTTTGATCGATTGGGTCAGATCGATTGGATTAGATCAGCTTGATCGAGCTTATTGCTCCAAGGAACCGTGACCACAGCCGATCGCCTGGGTAATGGATGACCAGCCACGCTCCGCCAGCTTGGCCGCCAAACCCTCAGCAATGCGGCGGGGCAGTCCCGGCCCCTCGTAGACAAAGCCGGTGTAGACCTGAACCAAGCTGGCCCCGGCGGCAATTTTGTCCCAGGCATCCTCGGCGCTGAAAATACCACCCACGCCAATAATGGGCAGTTGGCCAGCGGTTTGGCGATAGATATGGTGAATGACTTCCGTGGCCCGATCGCGCAGGGGTTGGCCACTAATGCCCCCGGCTTCGGCGGTGATTGGATTGCCCGTTTGCTTCAGGGTTTTGGTTTGCAGTTGGTCGCGGCGGATGGTGGTGTTGGTGGCAATCACCCCCGCTAGACCAAAGCGCTGGGCAAGGCCCACTACGTCATCGATCGCGCTCCATTCCAAATCCGGCGCAATTTTCACCAACAGGGGCTTCTGGCCTTGGTTGTCTTGCTGAAGGCGGTCCAAAATTTCCCCGAGTCGATCGGCATCTTGGAGCGATCGCAGGCCGGGTGTGTTGGGCGAAGACACATTCACCACGAAATAATCGCCCCAATTCTTCAGCAGCCGGAAGCTGCCCAAATAGTCGGCGGCGGCTCCTTCCAATTCAGTGATTTTGGACTTGCCCAGGTTGACCCCGATCGGGATGTTGGGATTTTCCCAGGGGGAAGGGCGAAGGGCGGCCAGCCGTTCAGCCAGCGCCGCAGCCCCTTGGTTGTTGAATCCCATTCGGTTCAGGACGGCGCGATCGGGCAGCAGGCGAAAGAGCCGAGGTTGCGGGTTGCCCGGCTGGGAATGGAGCGTCACCGTGCCCAACTCCGCAAACCCAAACCCCAGTTGCTCCCAAGCCCCGGCGGCTACCCCATCTTTGTCAAAACCAGCCGCCAGGCCCACGGGGTTCTCAAACTTCAAGCCCCAGAGGGTTTGACTCAGTTCCGGTGTTTGGGCAGTGAACCAATGGCGCAGGTTGGCGAGCATCGATCGCCCCGTGGCCGATCGCCGCAACTGAGCCAACCCTTGCAATAACTCCATGGCCTGGTCGTGGGCCCGTTCGGGGCTAGGAGCCAGGGGCGAAAACACCAACGGACGAAGGACGCGATACCAATCCATAAAACGGCAACAAGAGACGGCAACAAGAGGCTGATGCGGGCTTGAGTTCGCCAACAGCAGAGCAGACCCACCCCGATCGCGCAAGTCGCCAATCAAGTCGCCAAGGACGCAATCGGCGGTTTTAGGGGGCTTTGAACCGACGGCGGCTTGAAAACTGCTTAGGACGTAAGCGATCGAGACAATTCCACTTGATTCACAGCACGGTTTAGGTGGCGCAAAAACTCTTCTTTGCCTTCAAAGCGATCGAGCCGAAAAATTGGTTTTCCATCCTGAAACAAAATCACCGTCGGCAGGGTGGTGAGGCGATAGGAATTGGCTAATCTCAGATTGCTGTCCGCATTGACATTAACCAACTTGATCGACTCACCCCAGTCCGATCGCAGCTTATTCAGGAGGGGATCAATCAAACGACACAATCCACACCAAGGGGCCCAAAAGTTCACCAACACCAAACCGGGCGTTTGTAGCACTTCCCGATCGAAGCTGGAGTCATCCATGGTATCTAGCATTATGAACCGGCAAAGAAATATTAAAAAACGCTGGACGAGAAATAAACGAAAATAATCAAAAATCGCCGGGAATTTGGCACATTTCAGGAAGGCTAGTCACGCAAACCAATCTAGAAATGTCCTCTGTCCCCGGCGATCGATACCTACCAGTTTACGCTAGCCGTTAGCCGAATGAGCGCCGGATGGGCCCACCAAAATCCCAACACAAAGGCCGTGACCCCCACATAGGCCGGACGCAAAAATTCCGCAAGCTGAAGGGTTTGGCGGCCGTCAAAAATTGCCCGAAAAGGAATGATTGATGTGCGTTCCTTGACTTTTAAGAATGCATCGCCATAGCGGCCATACAAGCGCCGATCCCCGTGCCAAATTGCAAACAGGTGATGGGCAATCAAACCGGCACAGGTCACCATCATGAAACTGGTTCCCAACCAAAGGGCATGGCCCACGCACCAAATAATTTGCCCGATCGCCTGGGGATGGCGAGTGATCCGAATAATTCCCGTTTCGTACAGGTGAACTTGGGGCTTGGCGACGGCGGCCACTTCCAACAGGTTAAAGGTGGCCGGATAAAGGAACAGAAATGAAATGGCCGACAAGATCCAAACCACCGGCTGCACCCAGGCTTCCCCTTGCAGTTGCCAAAGTTGGATCCCGTCGTAGCGATGGTTGAAAAAGTAGGTAATCAACAATCCCGCGGCCGGCAAACTGACCAAGGCGAACAACACCCGGTAGGCCCGCGCGCCGATCAGGGCTTCGCCTTTGATCCGCAGGGCTGCTAGGCCGCTGTGCAAAACCGCAAACCCCACCAACAAACCCAGCATGATCCAATGGCTGGCGGGAAACCAGGCGGGAGTGAGCCAAGGGGCCAAACCCAGGAGGGAACTCATTGCCCCGATCGAGCCGATCGATCCAGTAAATCCGAGGGAGAAAATGGAAATCATGATGCAATCAATCACGCAATCGGCAGTGAGGGCAGAGGGAGGATCGTTGATCCAGTCGGGCAAAACCCGAAATAATCGAAAATGACCAAAGGTGACTGGAAATCGCCACAGGTGACCCGAGAGCGCCAGAAATCGCCCCGAAAATTGCTGGAAATCACCAGAGGCAACCCAAGATAGCTGGAAACAACCCCAGAGAGAGTTGGAGATCCCCAAAGGTGGCTGGAAGACGGCAGCAACCGGCCTCAGCGCTCCAGGATAGGAATTTACCGGTTTTTGGTCGGTGCGCCGCAGGGATTGGTGCTGTGTTTAATCCTGGGTCTATCAGGGAACCGAAATTTTCTCATAAATGTTTTTAATCAAATGGTGGGGGTCTGCTTCAGAATAATGAAGAACGGGCGATCGTGCGGCTAGGTCGAGATGAGATCCTAGGTTGATGATTATTTGTCACCGTTCGATCGCCTAAGGTTCACTGTCTACGGTTCAGTCGCCCCGTAACCTCTCGATTCACGCCCCCTTTCTCCAGAATGGTGGGCCTGTGAATTTGGCCCGGGCCCTGATGGTTGGCGTTGGGGACTCTTCCCAGTGCAACCTTCCGCCAAAAGGCTGTTTCGCCCTGTGTTGTTTCGCCTCATGTTGTTTCGCCTCGTGTTGTTGCGCCCTGTGCTGTTTCGCCCTGTGCCGTCTCACCCGATCGCGCCGCAACATCTTGCAGCAACGGCTTTCTTCGCCAACTCCCGATCGATTTCCATCCCATTCCACTCGATGGCTTTCTCCAGGCTGTAGTACTGTCTATGTCCGATTTGCCATTCACGCTTGACCAACTCCGCATCCTCAAGGCGATCGCCGCTGAAGGGAGCTTTAAGCGGGCCGCCGACAGCCTCTATGTTTCGCAACCTGCGGTGAGCTTGCAGGTACAAAACCTAGAGCGCCAATTGGATGTGCCCCTGTTCGATCGCGGCGGTCGCCGGGCCCAACTAACCGAAGCAGGCCACATGCTGCTGAGTTACGGCGAAAAGATTCTGACCCTTTGCCAGGAAACCTGCCGGGCAATCAAAGATTTGCAAAACCTCCAAGGCGGAACCCTGATCGTGGGGGCCAGCCAAACCACCGGGACTTATTTGCTGCCTCGGATGATTGGCATGTTCCACGACAAATATCCCGAGGTGGGGGTGCAGTTGCATGTGCATTCCACCCGCCGTACCTCTTGGAGCGTGTCGAATGGCCAAATCGACCTGGCCATCATTGGCGGCGAAGTGCCGGCCGAGCTGCAAGAGTCCTTGGAAGTGTTGGCCTATGCCCGCGATGAGCTGGCGCTGATTTTGCCACCTCAGCACCCCTTGGCCCAGCTTGATCCCATCGATCGGGAACATCTCTATGGGTTGTCTTTCATTGCCCTTGACTCCCAATCCACCATCCGCAAAGTGATTGATACGGTTTTGAGTCAGTCGGGAATTGACACCCGCCGCCTCAAGGTGGATATGGAATTGAACTCGATCGAAGCCATTAAAAACGCAGTTCAAGCAGGTCTCGGCGCGGCCTTTGTCTCCGTAGCGGCGATCGAAAAAGAACTGCAATTAGGCCACCTTCACCGCAGCCAAATCGAAAACTTCCGGGTTGAACGAATCCTCAAGGTGATTACCAACCCCAACCGCTATCGCTCCAAGGCCGCAGAAGCCTTCACTCGCGACATTTTGCCCCATTTTGCTTCAGCCGATTTATATCCACCGCCCCCGAGCGTCCCTAGCTCTCCGGAACCGGAAATGCTGATTAGTTTGGATTAGTCAATTTGGCATTAATCCCTCTCAAGCTAATTAATCTTGGGTTAATTAATCTTGGATTAATCAATCTCGAACTAATCAATTTCAAACTAATCAATCTTGGATTAACCGATTTTTAGAAAACAAGTGATCAAAAAACAATAGGCAACCAAATCGGAAACCAATTTTAAAATTTTGATCAGAAACCGGTTGATCAGAAAGTTGATCAGAAACCTGAACCATCGACCTTCTGGGGAATAATTGCCGGCCGTTGCGGCCCCTGGCTTAGACTGGAGGCAGCGACCGAAGGCAATCCCCATGGAGGTTTACTGCACGCGGCCGGGGTGCGATCGCCCCCGGAACGAGTTTCCCGATCTGGATCACCCTCAGACCCTGGTGTCTGTGGGGCAAAAGTTTTGTTCGCGCTGCGGAATGCCGCAAATTTTGGGCGGTCGCTATTTGCCGATTCGCCTGTTGGGGCAGGGCGGCTTCGGAGCGGCTTATTTAGCCATCGATCGCTACACCCCCGCAACCCGTAAATGCGTGGTGAAACAGTTTTTGCCGCCGGCCGACCTTCAGGGCGATCGCCTAGCCCTGGCCCAATCTTTGTTTGTGAAGGAAGCGGCGGTGCTGGAATCTTTGGGTCATGAGCATCCCCAAATTCCGGATCTGTTCGCCTTTTTTCCGCTCACGGTTCCCACCCCAACGGGCGATCGCACGCAGGACTACTTCTACATTGTTCAGGAATTCATTGATGGGCAAAATCTGGAAGAAGAGCTAGCGGATCAGGGCCCTTTCTCAGAGGCAGAAACGCGGATCGTGTTGCGAGAAGTGCTGAAGGTGCTGCACTTCATTCACGATCGGGGAGCCATTCACCGAGACATCAAACCCTCAAATCTGATGCGGCGGCGGGATGGGCGGCTGTTTTTGTTGGATTTTGGTTCCGTGCGGTTGGCGGCCCAAGGCTCGAATAACCAGTCCACCAGCATCTATTCCACCGGATTTGCGCCGCCGGAGCAGGTAACCGGCGGGATGGTTTTCCCATCCACGGATCTCTATAGCTTGGGGGTGACTTGCCTGGTGTTGTTAACGGGGCAAGCGCCTGAAACCCTTTATGACTCGTTTCAGGGCCAATGGCGCTGGCGATCGGGGGTGACGGTCAGCGATGAGTTGGCCGTGGTGCTCGATCGGCTGGTGCAGCTCACGCCCAATCAACGGTTCAGCTCGGCCCAAGAGGTGCTGGCGCGGCTTGATCAGGTGACCATTTTGCCGTTGGTGAATCCCGGCGCGGGCCAGCCCAGTTTGCAAATTTTGAGCGTGCCACCCAAACTCAGCACCTCTCAGCCAGTGGCCGCCGGCCCCGCCCCCCTTGCGCCCCATCCTCCAGCGCCAACCCAACCGCAACCCGCCACCTCTCCAAAACCCAGCAAGGGCAAGGCGCGATCGGGCACACCCTTTAGCACGCGCGAGTGGATCAGCCACAGCCTGTTTACTGGTGTTCAGGGCACATTAATTTGGAACTTTGGGCAAAGTTTGGGGCAATTGTTCGGCATTGAGGCAGCCGTGCCGGGCCTGTGGTTGCTGATTATTTTGGTGGCGCTGCAACAGTCGCGGACAATTGAGCGGTGGGATTTGTTGCTGTTGCCGGTGATTACGATCGGGGTAGTCAGCCTGATTCCTCTGTTGCGAAACGGGTTAGCCCTGTTGGAATTGATCGTGCTGGCCGGGGCGATCGGGCTGGTTTGCGTCATCATCACCTGCATCATTCGCCTCGGATTTCTGCTCACAGGTCGCTCTCGACCCTAATCAAAATCCATGGCCATTCTCAACACAACCAGACAAGGGGCTGAAGCCCCTTGTCCCTCACGATTTCGCGAGAATTTTCAGCAGACTTAAGCCAAGGCTTTCACGATTTCTTCATCAGTCGAAAAGTCCACTTCCGCGCGATCGGCTCCCGACGGTAAGTAATCATTTTCAAACGCATCTCGCAACCCAGAAACCAAATCGTAGGCAGGTTGCCATCCCAAATCCTGTTTTGCTTGTTGATTGCTGGCAAAAAAATGCTGCACGCGCATTGGAAAAGCCTTTCGCTTGCCAAAATCAAATTGCTTGGGATCGTAATGAATCAGTTGCAATTGCTCCGGATCTTTACCGGCAGCCAATGCACAGGCCCGCGCCAAGCCATCGAACGTGACGTAGCGATCGCCCGAAATGTTGTAGATTTTGCCAATGGTTTTGGGGTTACCAGCCGCCGCCACCATTGCACTAGCCAAGTCAGCCACATGGCCCAGTTGGGTGATGTGTAATCCGTTGCCGGGAATGGGAATTGGGCGATCGCGCACAATCCGATCAAAAAACCAAGATTCCAGCGGATTGTAATTCAGGGGCCCGTAGATATAGGTTGGTCGAAACGATGTGAAGGGTTCATCATGGTGGGCTAAATAACTTTCCGTTTCATGTTTGCCCTTGTGACGACTTTTGGGATCAACGGGGTCTGCTTCGCAGTGGGGCAATTGGTCGGTTTTTAGGTAAACACCGGCCGAACTCATGTAGAGAAAATGCTCGGTTTTGCCGCGCAACACTTCCACCAGCGGTTGAGTGTCGCTGAGTTCGCGACCGTTATTATCAAACACCCATTCAAAGTGGCGATGGGCTAGCTTTGATTTCAATTCATCGCCTTGGGTGCGATCGCACTGAATGACTTCCAAACCTTCAACGGGCGAGGGCTTGCGACCACGATTCAACAGGGTGACTTCATGACCTTTTTCCACCAGTAATCGGGTCAGATAAACGCCAATAAACCGCGTTCCACCCATCACTAAAACACGCATAAATCCCTTGCACCTTTCAAAAAATGGAGTATTGATCGCTTGGAAAACGAAATTGGGGAAAGAAATAGCCCGAAAGCTTTGAGACCACAGCGACGAGGCTATTTTATCGATTTATTCCCCACACAAACGCTCCACCGCCCCTTAAGATTTGATCTGTTACCGCTTGCGATTGATTGTGCCTGCCCATGAGTCGGTTTGACCCCGCTGAAGATGCTGCCTCGGGCGATCGGGATGCGCGATCGCGCCGCAGCTTTGGATCAGCGGCCGATTGGCAAGGAGCAGGAGACGATTGGCCCTTGGAAGCGTTCAACGTCAAAGCATTTCGCAAACGGGGCGATCGCTCCGGTGAGCCGGGCCCCAGCACCCGATCGCGCCCTCGATCGCGCCCTCGATCTTGGTTGGGGCCAACGCCCGATCGGGATGACTCACGGGCCCAAAAATGGGAGCAAACCTGGCGGCAAATTCGCGCCCAGTTGCCCGACCCACGCCAGGTGAACCCGTCCCGCCAACGGGTGACGGTTGTGGGCGGCGTTTTGCTGGCGGCCGTGGCGGGGTTGGTGTTGCGGTTGGTGTGGCTACAAGGCGTTCAGGGCGAAACCCTCACCAACCGGGCCCGCGCCCAACAGCGAGTAACGGTCAAACCCTTTGCGCCTCGCCGCTCAATTGTCGATCGACGCGGGGTGGCGCTGGCACTCGATCGGGTCACCTACACCCTCTACGCCCACCCCAAGCTATTCAACAAGCCCAAATCCGTGGTGGCGGCCCTTGTGGCTTCGATTTTGCAGGAACCAGTGACGGAGGTGGCCCAAAAACTGGAGCGGGGCCGCAGCGGCATTCGGCTCCACGAGTCCCTGACGGAAGACCAGGCCCAACGGATTCGGCGCACGGCCTTGGATGGGCTGGAGTTGCATGAGCGGCCCGGTCGGGTCTATCCCCAGGATGAGATGGCGGCGGAGGTTGTGGGTTATGTGAACCTATTTGACGGCCAAGGTAAGACCGGCTTGGAATATTCCATGGGGCGACTGTTGGCGCGATCGGTCAGTCCTGTGACCCTGGAACGGGCCCCGGGTGGCTATGCCCTGCCACGCTTGGGCAGCCTGGAAAACGATCGGCTGAACCAGTTGACCTATTTAGACGATTTACAGCTCAAATTAACCCTTGATTTGCGATTGCAACGGGCCGCCCGGGCCGCCGTGCAGGCTCAAATGACCGCCAGCCGCGCCAAAAAAGGAGCCGCGATCGTCCTGGATGTGCAAACGGGAGCCATTCGGGCCCTGGTTTGTGAACCCAACTACAATCCCAATCGCTACTCAGAGGCGGATGTTGCTCGTTTCCGGAATTGGGTGGTTTCGGATTTGTACGAACCGGGGTCAACCTTCAAGCCGCTGGTGATGGCTATGGGGCTGGATTCGAGGGTGTTGAGTTTGGATGACACCTTTGATGACAATGGTTCGGTGCAAGTGGGCGATCGAATTATTCGCAATTTCAACTTTGCCAGGCTAGGGAAATTGAATCTGAGCAAAGTCATCCAAACTTCGAGCAATGTTGCCACAGTTCGGATTGGTTTGCGATTAGATCCAGGGGTGTTTTATCAATACTTACAGCGCCTGGGTTTTAATCAAGCTAGCGGGGTTGATTTACCCTTTGAAACCCCTGGTCAAATTAAAGATCGTCAGACTTTTTTAGCCTCCAAAATTGACCGCGCCACCACCTCTTTTGGTCAAGGGGTTGCCATCACACCGCTACAACTGGTGCGGGCGATCGCGGCCCTGGCCAATGGGGGAAAACTCGTCACGCCGCACATTGTGGACAGCCTCAGCACCGTTGAAGGGCAACCCTATTGGCAACCGGCCCACCCGGAACCGATGCCCGTCTTTTCCGCCGCCACCACCCGCGAGGTGCTGAAAATGATGGAAACCGTGGTGTCTCAGGGCACGGGCAAACGGGCCCAAATTCCGGGTTATCGGATTGCAGGCAAAACCGGTACTTCCCAAAAACAAGATGAACGGGGCGGCTATCGGCGCGGGGCTGTCATTGCCAGTTTTGTCAGCATTTTTCCCGTTGAAAATCCTCGATATGTGGTGATGACCATTTTTGATGAACCTCCGGGTGGTTCTGGCGGGGTGGTGGCGGCTCCGGCGGCTAAGCCAATTTTGGAATCGATTATTACGCTCGATGGATTACCGCCCCAATAGGTTTTCAGAGATCAAGTTCGCTCAATTTTCTGACCACTTGGGAACGGATTTAGCGCGATCGAATCACCGATAGCAAACTGGAGCGATCGTCTGTCCAAAGTTGGCTAGGGGGTTGGGGTGGAACCGGTTGCCATTGGGTTTGGGGGCGATCAATTAACCAGTTCAGATCCTGGGGCGATCGGGCGATTGCCACCCAATGGGAAGGGGTTTTACCGATTGCTTTTTCCGCTTCCAAAACCCGTAAATCCCAGCGATGAATCGCCGTTAAACGCAAATCTTGGCTAATGGCTCCCAAGACAGGCAACAGATCAAGATAGCGATTCGTAATGTTAACCAAAATCAAGCCCCGATCAGTCAGCTTGTTGAGATAGCTGGCAATGGCTTCACGGGTAATTAAATGCACAGGAATGGAGTCGGAGCTAAAGGCATCCATAATCACCAAATCTAGGGAGCGATCGCCCACCGTTTGCATTTTTAAACGGCCATCCCCAATTTCCACCACAACCTTGCCCTTCGACAGTTCCAAGAAACTGAAATAAGTGGGATTTTGAGCAATTAACTTCACCGTGGGATCAATTTCATAAAATGTCCATTGCTGATCCGGTTGGGCATAGCTGGCTAACGTGCCAATGCCCAGGCCCAAAACCGCCACCCGATCGCGCCGAGATTGATTAAACCCCGCAAAAAATTCCCCGATCGGGCCCGTTTCTGTGAAGTAGGTGAGCGGTCGATCGCGCCGTTGGGGCAGCAGGCTTTGTTGGCCATGGAGTGTGGAGCCATGGAGCAAGGACATGACCTGTCTTGAGCGATCGCGCACCACCCGATTCACTCCAAAAAAGCTGCGATCAATTAACAGCACCTCGCCCCGTAAGCCCACGGAAAATTGCATCATTAAAATAATGGCCAGTCCCGCAGAAATAATCTTGGTTTTGCGCAATTGCAGCGCCCAGCCAATCAAGGCCAGCAAGCCAAAAGCAACGCCATAGGCAGCCCAATAGTCTGCCAGATGATTGAAATTAATTCCTGCTAGCAGCGCACCAAACCCCAGCCCGATCGCGATCCAACTCCACTTGGGCAAGCGGTGGGAGTTAATCACCGACAGCAGCGTCAAAATCAGAATCAGGGGATATTCCTGGGTTGTGGGAAACAGGTAGGGCACAGCGATCGCGTTAAACGATCCGCCCAAAGCTCCCCCCAAAGCAATCCAGAAATAAAACTGCGTTAGGTAAGTTACGGATGGCTTAATTAGCGCCAGAGTTTGATGGCAAACAAAGGCCGCGATCGCAAATCCCAGCCAGTGAAATGGCAACATCACCCACAAATTTTGGGCCCCATCCAAGCGCGACCAAAACACCAACGGAGTCACCAATAATGGCAAGCTGGCGATCGACAGTGGATAGGCGATCGCGCTCCATCGCCAATTGGAAAAAGCGACAATATAAGTTAATAGATAAAGGCTGAGGGGAATTGCCCAAAAGAGGGGAATTGCTGCCAAATCCGTAGTGACATAGGTGGTGACACCCAGCGATAAGCTGGCTGGCAAGAAGGCAAATAGGGCCCATTGGAGTCGATCGCGCCAAGTGGGTTGCAAGGGTTTGTTTGGCAAGCTGTCCGGCTCAGAAGCAAACGTCAGGCGATTAACCACTGCGCCATTTTTTGAACTAGCTGGGGTATTGTCAAGGGTAGTTAATTGTTCTTGTAATGTTGTTAATTCGTCTAGGTTTTCAAGATTCTCCAGCTTTTTAAAGTCTCCTAGTGCTCCAAAAATTTCTGATCTTGGTTGTTGTTTTGATTGCAAAACTTGTTCTGAATCATTTGAATCACTGGAAGACCTCCCAGAGCGATCGCGCCAAGTAATTAGCACACAGGCCCCAATGAGAAGCAGCTCAACCCCATAGCCCAATTGCCAAAATTGTCGCTGTTCCAGCAGGGAAAAGAGCGGCTCAATGGCCCCTGGATATCCCAAAACGCCTAACAAGCTGCCCGCATTACTCGCAGCATAAAGGACATAGGGATCCTTACCTAAATCTAAGCGAGTTTGCGATACCCACCGTTGCAACAAGGGAGCCGTTGCTGAAAGGGCAAAAAACGGCAAAGCCACTCCTAAAAACAAAATTTGGAGCAGAGTGATTAAGGGGCGATCGACAGTAATGGTTGATTGACTCAAGACTTGGTTGAACTGACTCCAAAGCGCCAACCCACCCCCGATCGCCACAGCTCCATGGATCCAAAACTGAGAGCGTAACGACGGGCGATCGCTCAACCAAGCCGCATAGCCATAGCCGGCCAACAGCATCATTTGAAAGAAAGCCTGGCAAACATTCCAAACGGCCGGTGTTCCCCCCAACAGAGGCAGCAGGCTTTTTGCAACAATAAATTGCACCCAAAATAGTAAAAAAGCGCTACCAAAGAGCGCTACCGAAAATATTGTTTTTTTCATGATTCTTGTGAACCAAGGAAGTTTTATAAAACCAAATTATTACCTACTAGCGTAGCTGCCTTACTGGGTTAAATTACATGGGTGTTACCGTCACCTGATCGTTAAGCAGCAAGATGCTCAAGCCCCTTGTTACCACGACTAGCTCCGCAACTTTGGCCCAATGTATTAAGCCTGTCATGCTACTACTCAGTTCTGGCCAGCACTGATGCTGCTGTCGCCCATGCCGAGCACGCCGATTTGATCTTAACTCAGCACCTACTTAGCCCAAATTATCTTAACCTAGTTCCCCAAAAGACAAGGGGCTTAAGCCCCTTGCCCCCGCACTTCCGCACAATCACAATCTGCCAAGATCACGATCTTTCAGGGTTACGATCTTCCAGGGAAATTATTTTCCAGGTTCGTGACTTTTTAGCCTTCAGGATTTGAGGTGACGGAAACCAGATAATCAACGCTAGACCTTCGCGGGTTCTGAAAAGCGGATTTTCAGGTAATCTTCTTCCATTTTAGCGCCCGTTGGTTGCAGAGCCGCCAGGGCTTGGGGCAACACCAAGTTACGGCGATGGTTACCGATCCGAACATTCAGTTCATCACCGGTTTTGCTCAGTTCAATCTGGCTCTTAGGAATGCCCGGCAAGTACATTTCCAGGCTGTAGGTGTTGTCCACCTGCACCACACGCAAGGTCGTTTCTTTGTAATAAACCTGAGCAGGATCTTCGTTGTTGGGGTAAAGGGTTTCCTTCAGGCGATCGAGCGCTGCCAATCCGCACAATTCTTCAGAAAAAAGCGGTACTTCTTTCACCGGCAAGGGGCGGAAATTCTCATGAATTTCATCCTTATATTTCTGCTGATCGGCTTTCCAGCGATCGAAAAAGGGATCGCTCACCTCCGCCGGAATCACCCGATTGGCCACCACCATATCGGTTGCCACGTTATATAAACTCAGGTAAGCATGGGCCCGCAGCGATTCCTTGATCACCATTTTTTCTGGATTGGTCACCAGCCGCACCGAAGTTTGGGAACTGTCGGTTAAGACCTTTTCCAACGCCTCAATTTGTTCATAGAACTCGTAGGGCGCGTCCATCACTTCCTTATCCGGCAATGAAAAACCAGCGATCGGGCGGAAGATCGGTTCCACCAATGGCCGCAGGGCGACAGACATGCTTTGCAGCGGCTTATAGAAGCGGCGCATGTACCAACCGCCCACCTCCGGCAGGCTCAAAAGCCGCAAGGCCGTGCCCGTGGGGGCTGAGTCAATGATCAAGACTTCGTATTCACCCTCGTCGTAGTGTCGCTTCATGCGCACCAGGGCGAAAATTTCGTCCATTCCCGGCAAAATCGCCAATTCTTCCGCTTGCACACCTTCTAGGCCACGCGCTTGCAGAACTTGCGTGATGTAGCGCTTCACTGCGCCCCAATTTCCTTCTAATTCTGCCAGGGCATCCAACTCCGCCGCCCACAGGTTCGGTCGCACCGCGATCGGGTCGTGACCCAACTCTAAATCCAGGCTATCGGCTAGGGAATGGGCCGGATCGGTACTGAGGACGAGGGTTTTGTAGCCCAGCTCGGCACAGCGCAGGCCGGTGGCTGCGGCGACGGAGGTTTTACCGACTCCGCCTTTGCCGGTCATCAAAATTACGCGCATGATGGAATTGCCTTTGTTTCGGAGGAGACGATCGCCCAGTGCGCCTCCATTATGGCGTTTTTTGTAAAGCTTTTTGAAGCCTGTCTCAGGTAGGTTGCACGATCTGTCAACCGTTTGCGCGAGCAAAATGCTGTTTCAACACATCCCAGATGGAACATTGCCAATAGTCAATGTGGGAGTTGATTAAACCCTGGGAATTCAGCCCCAGCTCGCTCCAACCGGTGATCGAAATTCGTGGTTTCCAGGGGATTGGTGTCGTCCAAGTTAGAGTCCAGTCTGTGCGGATCGTGCGATCGGCTGTCACGGCAATTTCATGCAGCCTGAGGCAAGGATCCTGAAACCATTGATCAATAAAGGTGATCGTTTTTCGGTAGCGATCAACTCCTCGAAATTCGCTCGTTGGATCTTTGAAATAAACCTCCCGATCGTAAATTTCAAATGTTTGATCCTTAGGAAATTTTTGATAGTCTGCTTTCAAAATTTCAACAACTGATTCTATGTCCATCTGTCTATTCATTTGATTCTCGATATTGATTCAGGGAGTATTTTCAGCATCAAGGTCAATGTTCAACTTGTTTCATCAACCAACACACCAAATGGGCCTTAATTTTTAGCTTAGGCGATTGATGAATTTTTGTAATCACTACAATCACTCTTTGGTTATGGTTTCGGAACAAAATTTCTTGAAAATGCTATTCTTATTATGGATTTTCAGTATAATTTCTGCTGAGACTTTTTGAAATTAATTTCTCAATAAATTTTTAATCGCGTTTTTAAGTCAATTCCAAAGCACAATATTCAATAATTCTCAAAATAACTATTTAGTTATAAAATATTCAATGATTCACTCTAGAGCATTCTTCTAACATAGCTCTGCTTGATTATTGCTGAACTTAACTCAATTTTTTGCCCATTAATCTAGCAACTTGTGATTGCAATTGCTATGATCAGAGCCGAGCTAACGTGATCTCAAGTAGTCGTCAAGTTAAGCCCCAAAACTCTTCAAACCACAATCAAGACCGTGGCCCAATCAGCCTCGATCAAGGCTTGGGTCAGGACTAAGGCGCTGAATCCACCCCTCAACTGCATGACCGTGGCCCATGACTAGCCCACTGCAACAAACTTCGCCCACTTTGTGGCCCAACCTTGATGGTTACGAAATTACTGAGCAACTTTACTCAGGATCTCGCACAGCCGTTTACCGGGCAATTCAGACGGATACAGGGCGATCGGTCGTCATCAAAATTCTTTGCCATGAGTATCCCAGCTTTAACGAGCTGACACAATTTCGCAATCAATATAGCATCGCTAAGTCTTTGAACATTACGGGTATTGTACATCCCTATAGTTTAGAAGCCTATGGCAACAGTTATGCCCTAGTGATGGAAGATTTCAGTGCTATCTCCCTAGAAAATTACCGAAAACAATATTCAATTTCATTAACTGATTTTCTGTTGATTGCCTTACAGGTATCCGAAATTCTCCACGACTTACACCAAAGCCGCGTTATTCATCGAGATATCAAGCCCGCCAATATTTTGATTCAACCCAGCACCAAAGCAATCAAGATTATTGACTTTAGTATTGCTTCCGTGCTGCCCAAGGAAACTCAGGAAATTCAGAACCCTAATCTTCTTGAGGGAACCATTGCCTATTTAGCCCCTGAACAAACCGGCCGCATGAATCGCGGCATCGATTATCGCACGGACTTTTATGCCCTTGGAGTCACCTTTTATCAATTACTGAGTGGTCGGCTCCCCTTTGAAGCAGCGGATCCCCTCAAACTCATTCACTGTCACATTGCCAAAACACCCACAGCGCTTGACCAGGTGAATCCCGTGATTCCTTCCATGGTGGCAGCCATTGTCTCTAAATTAATGGCAAAAAATGCAGAACATCGCTATCAAACCGCGAAAGGGTTAAAGCATGACCTGGAGGAATGTTGGACACAGTGGGAGGCCACTCAACAAATTCAGCCTTTTGAGTTGGGAACTCGAGATTTAAGCGATCGATTCCTGATTTCTGACAAACTCTACGGGCGCGATCGGGAAGTTACTTGTTTATTGGCAGCCTTTGAACGCGTTGCCCAAGGAAGTACAGAATTGATGCTGGTGGCGGGATTTTCCGGAATTGGCAAAACCGCCGTCATTCATGAAATTCACAAGCCTATCACTCGCCAAAAAGGCTATTTCATTAAGGGGAAATTTGATCAATTCAATCGCAATGTTCCTCTCTCGGCTTTTGTGCAAGCTTTTCGCGATTTAATGAGCTATTTGCTTTCTGAGCCAGATAGTCAATTAAACCAATGGCGAACCAAAATTTTGCAAGCCTTGGGAGAAAGTGGACAAGTTTTGGTTGAAGTCATTCCCGAGCTGGAGACCATCATTGGGTCTCAACCAGCCGTGCCCGAACTATCAGGAACAGCCGCCCAAAATCGATTTAATTTTCTGTTTCAGAAATTTATTCAGGTTTTCACAAGGCCCGATCATCCCTTGGTCATTTTTTTAGATGACTTACAGTGGGCAGATTTAGCTTCTTTGCAACTTTTGAAGGTTTTGATGGGGGATAGTGCCCACTTACTCATGTTGGGAGCCTATCGCGATAATGAGGTTTCGCCCATTCACCCCCTCATGGTTACCCTGGAGGAATTGATCAAAGAAAAAGCGATTGTTAACACCATTACCCTAGATCCACTGAGTCTAGAACATACCAATGATTTAGTGGCTGATACGTTGCGTTGCCCGCCCGATCGAGCCTTACCCCTAACTGAATCAATTAATCGGAAAACCCAGGGAAACCCTTTTTTCACAACACAATTTCTAAAGTCGCTCCACGAGGAAGGCTGGATTACATTCAACCGAGAAGCCTGCTATTGGGAATGTGATATTTCCAGCATCTACACCCTAACCACGACTGATGATGTGGTGGAGTTTATGGCGGCGCGGCTTCAAAAGCTGCCTGAATCCACGCGATCGGTCTTAAAGCTAGCGGCTTGTTTGGGTAACCAATTTGACTTAACAACCCTCTCGATTATTGCTCAACAATCTGCCGCAGAAACAGCCAATGCCCTTTGGAAGTCGTTGCAAGAGGGCTTGGTTTTACCCAACAGTCAGGTCTATAAATTTTTCCAGCCGGAGGTACTAACCCCAGCCGATCGGGAGGTGCAGGAACCGCAGGTTAATCCAACCTATCGTTTTTTACACGATCGCGTCCAACAGGCCGCCTATTCCCTGATTGATCCGGCTCAGAAACCCATGACCCATCTGATGATTGGTCAACTTTTGCAGACTCAGCTCTCTGGTTCAGAGTTAGAAAATCGACGATTTGATATTATTAACCACCTAAATTTAGGCCAAGACTTACTCACCACCGATGCAGAACGGTTTTCCTTGGCTCAAAGTAATTTGGAAGCTGCCCAAAAAGCCAAAATGGCAACGGCCTATGCGGCTGCCAGCAACTTTGTTAACACGGGGTTATCGCTCCTATCCAATGATCGTTGGCAGAAACAATACCACCTGAGTTTGGAGCTACATATCTTAGCGGCCGAGGTGGCATGCCTCATGGGCGACATTGCCGAGATGGACAATCATTGTCAACAGGTTTTAACGGCAGCCCAAAATCCATTAGACAAAGTAGAAATCTACAAAATTCAAATTAATGCTCTCGCCACTCGCAACCAAATGTTAGAGGCGATCGCAGTCGGGGCCAATGCACTTTCGGAGCTGGGTGTGGCCTTGCCCACCCAAGCCGACTCAACCATGAGTCATCAAGTGCTTGAAGCATTAGCTCAGCAACTTAAAGATTATGTCATTGAGGATCTGGGGCATCTTGCTCCCATGACCAATCCTCGGATCATGGCAGCTATGAAGTTAATGGCGGCACTTTTTGCACCGATCTACATGGTGAAGATAGAACTCTTTCCATTGGTTTGTGCGCGGATGGTGAGCTTATCTTTGGAATTTGGCAACAGCTCTGTTTCCATGATTGGCTACAGTGGCTATGGCCTAATTTTGACCAATTCTTACAATGAGTTTGAAAAGGGATATCAGTTTGGCAAGGTGTCCTTAGAGTTGCTCGATCGCTTCAGTGCTCCTGAATATCGGGCCATGACCCTTTTTCTATTTAGTATTTTTATTCAGCATCGCCATAATTCTTTGCGATCAACCATTCCCATGCTCAAGGAAAGCTATCTGTTGGGAATGGAAACCGGCAATTTACTCTACGCAGTCTATAGCATTAATAATTACTTTTTTAATCAATTTTTCTCTGGCTTTTGTCTAACTGACATAGAACCGGAGATGGAGCAATATTGCATCATTTTGAGCCAAATGAAGCGAGAAAACCCTGTAAGTTATCTGCGCATGCAGCAGCAGGCTTTTCAAGGCTTTGTGACCAATACTGATTACCCCGATCGGTTAATTGGTGAGAGCTATGATGAAACTGTGATGTTCCCCCAGTATGTACAAAAAAATGAATCGTCCGGCTTGGCATTTGCTTATATTTATAAATTGATTTTGGCTTACCTTTTTGATCATTATGAGCGAGCCATTGATTACATCAATGCAGGCTCCCCTTGCATGTATATCATCACGGGACATATTCATATTTCAGTTTTCTATTTCTATGCAGGGTTAACTTACTTTCGGGTTGCCACTACTCAGTCCAGCTTAGGGCGATCGCGGGCCTTATCTCTTGGAGAACAGCAGCAAGCTACCTTAGCCACTTGGGCCAATCAATCGCCAATTAATCATCAACATAAGGTGGATTTGTTAGAAGCAGAAAAGTGCCGCGTGCTGGAAAAGTTTTACGAAGCCGGTATTTTGTACGATCGCGCCATTGATGGAGCCAAGGCACAGGGATTTTTACAGGAAGAAGCTTTAGCGAATGAACTGGCTGCCAAGTTCTATTTAGATTGGAACAAGGAAAAATTCGCTGCCAGCTATATGCAAGAAGCCTATTACTGCTATGCCCGATGGGGTGCAAAGGCGAAGGTCAGTGAAATCGAACAGCGTTATCCCAAATTGCTGGCTCCTATTCTTGAGTCAACTTCCGAGAAATTGAATCCTCTGGAAACATTTGTTTCTATTGCGACAGCAACCTATAGCTCCACTGCCACACAAAATTCCAGCAGTAATAATCTCAATGTCATGCTCGATTTGGCAACTATCATTCGAGCATCTCAAAGTATCGCTAGCACCATTCAACTAGAGGAGCTACTGCAACAATTAACGCAAATTATTTTGCAATATTCCGGCGGTGACCAATGCATTTTGATGGTTCCTGATCATGATGGTGAATGGTTAGTGCGGGCGATCGCCTCCACGGAAACGACCAGGCTTTGCACCATTCCCCTTCAGCATGAAAACTCCCTGCCTTTACCCCTAATTCAATGGGTGAAAAATACCAGAGAATCGGTGGTGATCAATGAAGGTCAAACCCATTTGCCGATCGGGGACGCTTTTCTTGATCGCCCGATGCCCCAAAGCGTGTTGTGCTTACCAATCCTCAACCAAGCGCAATTGGTAGGCATTTTGTATCTCAGTAACCAAGCTGCGAAAAATGTATTTACAAGCGATCGGCTCTTGGTTCTGAATTTTCTTTGTGCCCAAGCAGCGATTTCACTGGAAAATGCTCGGCTCTATCAGCAAGCACGCACCTATGCTCAACAGCTTGAACAATCTCAACTACAAATTGTTCAAAGCGAAAAAATGGCATCTTTGGGAAACTTGGTGGCGGGAGTTGCCCATGAAATCAATAACCCGATCGGCTTTTTAAATGGCAGCATTCAAAATTTACAAGATTCTTTTCAGGATCTCATTGGTCATTTAAAACTCTATCAACAACATTATCCCAACCCTGAACCCAGCATCACAGAAAATGCAGAAGAGATTGATTTAGACTTCCTGAGTGAAGATTTGCCAACCTTGTTGAAATCGATGCAATTGGCAACCGATCGCATCAAAGGTATTAGCAATAGTCTGCGAACCTTTTCACGGGCAGATACTGAATATAAAATTCAGGCCAATTTACATGAAGGAATCGACAGCACATTATTAATTCTGAAATATCGACTAAAAGCCAATGAGCATCGCCCCGCCATTGAAGTCATTCAAGACTATGGGGACATTCCGGCAATCGATTGCTTTCCGGGACAGCTTAATCAAGTGTTTATGAATCTTTTGGCCAACGCGATCGACATGTTCGATGAGCTAGCGCAAGGGCAATCATTCGAGGCGCTAGCGGCCCATCCACAAACCATTACGATTGGCACTCGACGGGTGGATGATCACGTGCAAGTGACCATTCAAGACAATGGCAAGGGCATGAACGAGGAATTACAAGCCAAGATTTTTGATCCCACTTTCACTACCAAGGCCGTTGGCAAAGGCACAGGGTTGGGCTTGGCGATCGCTCGCCAAATTGTGGTGGAAAAACATGGCGGTAGCTTAATGGTGCGATCGGAGTTGGGCCAGGGGTCGCAGTTTCTGATGAGTTTGCCCATTCACGGATCTTGAGCAGCTTGCGGAACGGTTGGAGATTTCGATCACAGACTGCCTGAAATTAATAACCTAGAGCTAATAGCCTAGAACCAATAACCTGGAACCAATAATCCGAAATTAATAACCTAGGCCCCATAGCCTGAAATTCAATGCCGATCAGCGAGCAAAAATCAGAAACAGAGATCAGCAACAGAGATCAGAACATGAGTGATTACAGTTTTGTTGATGGGTTGCGCGATCGCCGTCGCCGGTTAAGCAATCAGGTGTCGTTTCCGGTGGCCCTGTGGTCTGGGCAAGGGGCGGCGCGAAATTTTCCCGCCAATCGCTATCCTTTTCGGGCCAGTAGTCATTTTCTATATTTTGCGGGTCTGTCCCTTGAGCGGGCCGTGCTGCTGATCCTGGACGGGCGCTCCATTCTGTTTTGGGATCAGCCCACGGTTGATGATGCGTTGTGGCACGGGCCGGAACCCTCGCGGGCGGAATTGGCGGCCCAAATGGGGGTGGAGGATGCCTATCCCCTGGCGGAGCTGGCGAGCTATTTGGGTGATCGGGTGGCGGAGGTAGCCACCATTGCGGTGCAGTCGCCTGCGGCTCGGGCCGATCAGGAAACATTGCTGGGGCGATCGCTCCCCCAACCGGCCCAGGCGAACGGCCCCGATGGGGCCCTGGTGGATGCGATCGTGGCGGTGCGATCGACTCAGGATCCGGTGGCCCTAGGGGAGTTGCGGCGATCGGCGGCGATCGCGGTGGCTGCCCACCGGGCCGGCCTCGCGGCCACTCGCCAAGCCCCCACGGAAGCGGCCGTGCGGGCGGCGATCGAAGCCACTTTGATCGCCCAGGAGGCTTGCCCCGCCTACAACAGCATTGTCACTACCCGGGGAGAAGTGCTCCACAATGAGCGCTACCACCACCCCCTCACGCCGGGAGATTTGTTGTTGGTGGATGCGGGGGCTGAGGTGGCCAGCGGCTGGGCTTCCGACATTACCCGCACCTGGCCCGTATCGGGGCAGTTTTCCGCCACGCAGCGGGCAATTTATGAGGTGGTGCTGGCGGCCCATGATGCGGCGGTGGCGGCGGTGCGGCCGGGGGTGGAATACCGCGACATCCACCACAAGGCGGCTTGGGTGTTGGTGGAAGGCCTGGTGGACTTGGGCATTTTGCGAGGACAACCGGCGCAGTTGGTCGATCGGAATGCCCATACGCTGTTTTTTCCCCATGGTGTGGGTCACCTGTTGGGGCTGGATGTGCATGACATGGAGGATCTGGGCGATCGCGCGGGTTATGCACCCGATCGCCAACGCAGTGAGCGGTTTGGCTGGTGTTTCCTGCGGCTCGATCGCCCCTTGGAGGTGGGCATGGTGGTGACGATCGAACCCGGTTTTTATCAAGTGCCGGGCCTGCTGCAAGACCCCGCTCGGCGCGATCGCTATGACGACTGTGTTGATTGGGAACGGTTGGCCCAATTTGCCGATGTGCGCGGTATTCGGATTGAGGATGACGTGTTGGTCACGGCGACGGGGCCGGAGGTGCTCACGGCCGATTTGCCCACGGATCCCGACCAAATTTGCGCGCTGATCACTGGTGCTTAGCGGGTTCAAAAGTCAGCCTCAAGTCTGGCTCCTGGACTGAAACGCCCGTCAGTCCAGGAGCCAGCCCCTAGCTAGACAGCAACAGAGACGGCATCGATCGCCCGCCACCATTGGGCAGCATGGGCGGTATGGGTCGATCGCCCAAATTGCCCCGAATCAGAAATCGATCGGGCAAATCCGCCGCCGATTCTGCCTCCTCCAACGCAGGCGGCGCAGGGGGCAACTCCACCACAAAGGTCGTGCCCTGATTGGGTTCCGACTCAAACCAAAGCCGCCCCCCATGCTGCTCCACAATGGTTTGGTAGGCGATCGACAGGCCCAACCCCGTCCCCTGCCCGATCGGCTTCGTACTAAAGAAAGGATCCAAAATGCGATCGTGCACCGCTTCCGGAATGCCGAGGGCATTGTCTCGAATCCGAATCACCGCCCGCCCGCTGGCCGGATCCAGGGCCGTGACCAGCCAAATGGTGGGGCGTTCCTCCTTGGCTAACCATGAGGGCGACTCGATCGCCACCGTCAAAGCATCGATCGCATTTTCAATCAGCGCCGCCAACGCCTGATTCAGCGGGCCCGGATAGCAAGTGATGGCCGGCAGTGCTCCCCACTCATGAATGAGCTGAATTGAGTGGAGTTGATCACCGCTGCGCAAAGCATTCAGCCGCCCTTGAAACAACACCAAGGCACTATCCAAACTCTCGTTGAGGTTAATGCTCTTGACAATCGCCTCATCCAACCGCGAGAAAGCCCGCAGCGATCGAACAATCTTTTGGATTCGCTCCACGCCCGATCGCATCGATTGCAACATTCGTGGCCAATCCTCAGCAATGTAAGCAGGATCCACCTCTTCCACCAACGCTTCCACCTCGGCCGCAGGAGCCATCCCCGATCGCGCCCACTCCGCTTGGTAGACATTCACCAAATTCAACAAATCCTGGATATAGTGCCCCGCGTGGGCCAAATTGCCCGCAATGAAGGCCACCGGATTGTTCACCTCATGGGCCACCCCCGCCACCAACTGTTCCAGCCCTGCCAACCGTTCCGCCTGCACCAACTGGGCCTGCTGCCACTTCAGGGCCTGCAATGCCGCCTCCAACTGAGCCGCCTTATCCGCGAGCTTGTCCTCCGCTGCCTGTCGCCGCCGAATTTCCGCTTGGGCCTGTTCATACAGTTCCGCCTGCAACACGGCCACGGCCAACTGATGGGACAACCGCTCCAACAAATGAATTTCGTTCGGATGCCACTGGCGCGGACTGTGGCAGTGGTGAGCGATTAACAGACCCCAGAGCCGGCCATGGTCAGAGATGGGCAACACCAAATTAGCCCGCACTTGGAACCGACGCAGCAAATTGCGATGGCACTCGCTCAGGGGAGCCGTTTCAATGTCGCTGATGGCGCTAATGCGTCCCTGTTGGTAATCCTGGGCGCGGCTGACCTGAAAACAGGTGTCCTCGATCGTCACGTCCAGCGACACATCCCAACCCTCGCCCACGGATTCGGCCACCACAATGCCGCTCCAGTCGGGGTTAAAGCGATAGACCACCACCCGATCGGTCTGCAGCAGTTGGCGCACCTCATTCACCGCCGTGCTCAACACCGCCGTCAAGTCCAGGTCTTGGCGAATGCGTTGGGTCACGCCGCTCAGGAGTTGTTCCTCTTGCAATTGCCGATTTTGGCGCTTGCGGGCTTCCACCGCTTCGGTCACATCCGTTTGCACGCCGATGTAGTGGGTCAAATGGCCCGCCGCATCATGCACGGGGCCGATCGAAAGGCGATTCCAAAAGGGCCGGCCATCCTTACGGTAATTGAGCAACACCACCTCACAGGCCTCGCCCCGGCGAATGGCCTGGCTGAGTTGCTCCACCGCCACCGGATCCGTGTCAGGCCCCTGCATAAACCGACAGTTACGCCCCAGCACCTCTTCCCGGCGGTAGCCTGTCATGGTCTCGAAGGCTTCGTTGCAATAGATCAGGGGGCGATCGGGCCGGCTCATATCGGCGATCGCAATGCCACAACTGGCCGAAGCCATCGCCCGTTCATACAACTCCAGGGTCACCGGCAATAACCCTGGACTCGCTTGATTTTCCATAAGCCTCCAAGCTTCAGGATCTGACTCGTCCTCTGATTGGTTTGTGGTTTGCCATCCGGCCAAACATTCAGAACCATTCAACAGCGCCGTTGAATCTTCAGACACCCTCTCGGATGACTGGGCATTCATGGTGTTTTCCGCCGCACCCTGCAACGACAAACAGCGTTCAAGGTCGATCCCTGGTGGATCCCGAATCCTTCATTGTTCCGGGTCAGTCCATGGTGATCAAGAGCTTGGTTAAAAAATTTCGCGATTCACCCGATTCAAATGCTGTTGATTAGGATTGATTTTTGCTGAATTTTATTTCCCTAATCTCATTCTAGAAGTGATTTCAGGAAATGATTGGGTCGGCGGCGGCTACCAGCCACGGAGCGATGGGAGCGATGGGAGCATTACAGGAGAATTGTGGGGCGTTGCGGGAGCATTGTGAGAGCGTGGTGGGAATGTTGCGGGAACGTTGATCGATCGCACGAGACAGACCAAGGCAGACGGATTATTGTTGGCTGTTATTGTGGTTTTCGATTGATGTTGTGGTGTCTGGTGGCGATTCATGCCTAACCTGTTTTGGCCTCGGAAATGGACAAGGGCGATCGCTCCGGCTCGATCGCCCCAGTTGCGTCAGTCGTTGGGGGCGATCGGGCTGGTGGCCAGCTTGCTGGTGGGGGGCTGTGGCGGCGGCGCATCCACCAACTCCGCCAACCGTCCCAGCGCCAGCGGCCCGGCGGATAAAACCCTGAAGTTGCTCTATTGGCAAGCCCCCACCATTTTGAATCCCCACCTGGCCACAGGAAATAAGGATTTTGACGGGGCGCGCGTGGTCTATGAACCCCTCGCCAGCTACGACAAAACGGGCAAATTGGTTTTGTTTTTGGCGGCAGAAGAACCCACCCTGGCCAACGGTGGTGTGGCCAAGGACGGGCGATCGGTCACTTGGAAACTGAAATCCGGCGTGAAGTGGGCCGATGGCAAACCCTTCACCGCTGAGGATGTGGTCTTCACCTATGAGTTTTTGAGCGATCCTAAAACCGGCGCGGCCACCCTCACGGACTACGCCATGGTGAAGTCGGTGCGGGCGATCGATCCGCAAACGGTGCGGATTGAATTCACAGCGCCCACGGCCAGTTGGTCTCAGCCCTTCACTGGCTACAACGGCATGATTTTGCCCAAACACATTTTTCAGGACTATTTGGGAGCCAGGGCCAAGGAAGCACCGGCCAACCTGAAGCCGATCGGGACGGGCCCCTATCAAGTGGAGTCCTTTAAGCCAGGTGATTCGATCGTCTACAAACCGAACCCCAACTACCGCGATCGGGCCAGCCTCGCCTTCGAGCAGGTGGAAATCAAAGGCGGCGGCGATGCCACCTCGGCCGCCCGGGCCGTGCTGCAAACCGGCGATGCCGACTATGCCTACAATCCGCAGGTGGAAGCGCCGATTTTGAGACAACTGGAAAGCGGCGGCAAGGGCAAACTGCTGGCCGTGACCGGGGCCCAATCGGAGCGGATTCACTTTAACTTCACTGACCCAAACCGGGCCACTGCCGACGGGGAGCGATCGAGCGTGCAGTTTCCCCACCCCTTCTTCACAGATAAAACCGTGCGCCAGGCCTTTGCCCTCGCGGTCGATCGCGCCACCATCGCCCAGCAGCTCTATGGCCCCACCGGCAATCCCACAGCCAATCTGATCATCGCTCCCCAGCAGTTTGCCTCACCCAACAACCAAGTGGAATTCAACCTGCAAAAAGCAGCCCAACTGTTGGATCAAGCGGGTTGGAAAGACACCAACGGCAACCAAATTCGCGACAAAAACGGCGTGGAAATGCGGGTGCTGTTTGTCACTTCGGTGAATCCCCTGCGCCAGAAAACCCAGGAGATTGTGAAGCAAGCTTGGGAGTCGATCGGGATTGGCGTGGAACTGAAATCCGTGGATGCCGGAGCCTTCTTCTCCGGCGACCCGGCCAACGCCGACACCGTAAACCGCTTCCAAGCCGATTTGCAGCTCTACACCACCGGCAACACCTCCCCGGATCCCAGCGCACACCTGAAATGGTGGACTTGCGCCGAAATTGCCAGCAAAGCCAACGACTGGAACCGCAATAACTACACCCGCTATTGCAACTCAGCCTATGACCAAGCTTGGGCCAAAGCCGACCAGGAATTGGATCCGATCAAACGGCAGGCGGCTATGATTGCCCTCAATGACCAACTGATTCAGGATGTGGCCCTGATTCCCCTCATTGCCCGGGCCAAAGTGGGAGCCGTCAGCGATCGATTGCAGGGCGTGGATCTCACCCCTTGGGACAGCGACACCTGGAACATCGCCACCTGGAAGCGCCCCTAACCCTCCATCCATCAATTGGGTTCAGAAACCGCCGAGTTTCTCGCCCTTGCGTTAACGGGGGCCCTTCATGGTATGGTTATTGCGACCTGGACCCGCGCAATCCCAACGCCCGAACCGTGTCAGAGCCGGAAGGCAGCAGCACTAAGGGATGCTTGAGATAGGCGCGGTCTCCGGGTCTCTTTTTTTGTTGATTGCTTTTGCTGATTGCTTTTGCTGATTGCTTTTGCTGATTGCTTTTGCTGATTGCTTTTGCTAATTGCTTTTGCTAATTGCTTCTACTTATTTTTTGTTCGTATTCAATCTTGTAAAGTACCCCGATCGATCTCGGAATGGATCGCCGGATATATCTCGGGATAGATCTCGGGACGCATTGCGGGATAAGTCGCGGGACGCATTGCGGGATAAGTCGCGGGACACATCACGGGACACATCGCGGGATACATAAATCAACGGGCGAATTTCCTGAGTTGTTGATGAATCCAACAACCACAGACCTGAATTGCATAGGATTGAAGTATTCAGCCTGTTGAACTGAAACCGAGACAGTCCTAGCGAAGGCTGAGGTACTGGTTTTGGCAGCCGATCGATCGGGAACGTCTCAGCGGCAGCCCAGTTCAATCACCAGGGTCAGGGCGCGGGGATTCGCGATCGCACAGCCACTAGGAGCGTAATTAACAATGATGGAGCGGCATCATGGGGCCAGGCAGGCGGCCCAACAGGCCTTCTTAGAGGCCCTCGAACGCCTACGGGAAAATCTGACCGATCCTGAAGATGCGGCCGCCCTTGACACGGTGGAACCCGAAGCAGCCCCCAGCCCCCAGGCCGCAACCGAAACCGCACCTCCCGCCAACCAGGAAATTACCCTGGAGGACTTGGAAGCAGCGATCGAGGACATTGAGCGCTATATGGGCAGCCAGTACCCACAGGACGAAGACCCCCAGGCTCCCGTAAATCCTGAAGATCCCGAAAATTCCGAGAATTCTGCAAGCTCTGAAAATTCCAAGGCGGTACAGGGTGAGGCAAGCAACCCCGATCGCCCCTTGGATCAAGGGATGGAACCAGCGGCCGAAACACCCGATCTGGCAGACTCAAACGCGCTATGGGCGGAAATTCTGTTGGGACTGGAGCAAAACACCGCTCCTCCGCCACCGCCTGCGCCCCCTGATCGGCGGCGCTCAGGGGAAACCCATTGAGTGTTTCCCTCAACAAATGGTGAGCCTTTAGCCGCGCCGCCCTTCTGCGATGCCCTCGATCGCTTCAAATGGTGAGCCTTTAGCCGCGCCGCCCTTCTGCGATGCCCTCGATCGCCTCAAAGTAGTCTGCGGCCTCTTGCCACACTTCCCGAAATGACATGGCTCCCGATCGCTCGTTGGGCGACACCAGATGTTCCCATTCGGCAATGTAGCTGGTCACTAAATCCACCATCGGTTCACTGATGCTGCTGGTGGGCATTCCCGCTCCGGCAAACCGATAGACCTGATCGGTGGAAAAAGATTGCAGTTGAAACCCTCCCGGCTGGGTGATGGCTTGGTAGGGGCCAATTTGCACGGACGTTTGCGAGGACGGGGCGGGCTGTTCGATCGTCATGGTTCCAGACAACGGGGAATTGGGAGGCAATGGGAGGCGATCGGCTTGGGCAGCGATCTCAATCGATCTCATTGGATTTCAATCAATCCATTCAGGCCAAGCAAACTAAGCAAGTCGGGACGATTAATTGAGATCAACCCAACGCGATCGACCCAAAGCAATCGATTTTGATTAACCGATTTAGAGCAATCAAGCCAACGCGATCGACCCAAAGCAATCCAGATCAATTCAGGGCGATCGATCCAGAGAGATCGGGCGATCGCGGCCCTAAACCCTGGCCGCAGCCGGGTTGCCGACATTGCTGGCTTGACGCATTTGTCGATCCTCCGGGTAATCCTTGTCGGGAATTGGGACGTAGGAACGAACAATTTTGCGGAATTCATCCCCTTCGATCATTTCTTCGTCGAGCAGTTGATCAACCAATCGATCGACCAGTTCTCGATGCTCACGGAGGATCTGACAGGCCTTTTCGTAGCAGTTGACGGCAATTTCCCGCACGGCGCGATCGATTTTGGCGGCCACCTCTTCGGAATATTCCGGCTGCGACATCCAACCTCGTCCCAAAAACACCTCGCCCGATTGGCTTTCCAGGGCCAACGTACCCAGATCAGACATGCCATAGCGCGTGACCATTTCGCGGGCCAAGGTGCTGACCACCTTCAGATCGTTGCTGGCTCCGACGGTGATTTCGGAATCGCCAAACACTTCCTGCTCGGCCGCCCGTCCCCCCAGGGTCATCACAATTCGATCGAGAATCCAAGCACGGGTATAGAGACCGCTATCCACCATTTCTTCATTGAAAACCTGTTGGGCAAACCCACCAATGCCGCCCGATCGGGGAACGATCGTTACCTTATTCAACGGGTCAGAATGCTTCAGCAGCGTCATCAACAGGGCGTGGCCCACCTCGTGATAGGCAATCAAGCGTTTTTTCTTGCTATCCAACAGGGGAGCCAACTTCAGGCCAATGGTGATCCGGTCGATCGCGTCGTCAATTTCTTCCAGGCTGATGGCCGGCTTCCGTCGCCGGGCCGTCAAAATCGCCGCCTCGTTGAGCAAATTCGCCAAATCGGCCCCCGCAAAACCGGGAGTGCGCCGGGCGATCGCCTCGATCGAAACCCCTTCTTCAACCTTTTTGGTGCGGGCATGGACTTGCAAAATCGCCAGCCGTCCCGTGTAACTGGGCAAATCAACGGTAATTTGGCGATCGAACCGGCCCGGTCGCATCAGGGCCGAGTCCAGCACATCGGGGCGGTTCGTGGCGGCAATAATAATCACCCCCGAGTTGCCCTCAAACCCATCCATCTCGGTCAGCAGTTGGTTGAGGGTCTGTTCCCGTTCATCGTTGCCGCCGCCAATGCCCGCGCCTCGTTGGCGACCCACCGCATCAATTTCATCAATAAATACAATGCAAGGGGCGCTCTCCTTTGCCTTGCGGAACAAGTCCCGCACCCGAGACGCACCCACCCCTACGAACATTTCCACAAATTCCGAACCGGACATGCTGAAAAAGGGCACGCCCGCTTCCCCGGCGATCGCCTTGGCCAAAAGGGTTTTGCCCGTTCCCGGCGGCCCCACCAACAACACCCCGCGCGGAATCTTGGCCCCCACGGCCGTAAAGCGTTCCGGCTGCTTCAGGAAAGTCACCACTTCCTGTAGCTCCTCCTTGGCTTCCTCCACCCCGGCCACGTCATCAAAGGTCACGCCGGTTTTGGCCTCCATCTGAAACTTGGCGCGGGATTTGCCAAAGTTCATGGCCTGGCCCGAAGCGTTGGCCGTGCGGCGCACAATGTTCACCAGTAGGGCAATCACCAACCCCACAAACAGCAAATTGGCAATGAGACTGAGGGCTGCGGTGCGATCGACCGACTCTTGCACCGAAAGTTCCACCCCCTTCGCCCGGGCAATTTCGATCAATTCCGGGTTGCGCTCAAACAGGGTCACTTCGTAGGGCGAGCTGGCGCGACCATTTTGATCCAAAAAGACCCGGGCCAGTTGTTCTGCGGGAAACAGATCAATCCGCTTGACCTGACCCGCCTCCAACTTTTCCATCAGATCGCCGTAGGTGAGGGTGCGGCCGCGGCGCTGGTTGGCAGGTTGGCTGGCGGATGAGCTGCCGGATTGGCCAGCCGTGGAAGTCGCTTCCGAAGAAGAGCGATCGTTATGTTGGCCTTGGGCCAGTTGACCTTGGGCTAAGGCGGGCGCGGTCACCGTCAACAGGTTAAACAGCAGCAGGGCCGAGGCGATCGCCCGTCGCCGACGATGGCGCGATCGGGTGGGTAGGATCCATGAACCGGGATGCCCCCCACCGGTTCGATCGGCCTGCGATCGGTTGGCGGTGTGGTGCGATGATTCCGAGGGAGATCCCATTCCAAAAAAGCGCATCATGCTGAAAGCTGCTGGCGGTGTGGACTGTTTCTAGTCTAGCTTGCTCCGTCTAGGCCCTTGGCGGTTTGCACAGCCCGGTTCGATCTCTGGGTCAGTGTTTGATCGGTGTCTGATCGGCGTTTGATCGGCGGATCGGGGCAATCTTCGATCGGGGCAAGCTTTTGATCGGCGCAAGTGTTCGATCGGGGCAAGCGTTCGCAATCCCCAGGCTTTTAGCGATCGCCCACCCGTTGGTCATCAACGGCCCCAAAAATCGCCTCAGGATGGACATAGTGCTTAAATTCCAGCAAATTGTGGAACGGATCGGCTAAAAATGCCGTGTAATGCTCCAGTTGCTCCCCAGGAAACCGACGGCGCGGGGGCTGTTCAAAGGTGAGTTGTTTGGCCTCGGCTCGATCGATTAAGGCTTGCCAGTCGGCCAAGGCCGCAAACACCAACCCAAAATGGCGCGGATAGATTCCCTTTTGCGGTTGGCAGGCCCCAGGACTCACGTGGGCCACAATTTGGTTGCCATAGCAATTCAAAATCAGCGAGTTGGGCCCCTCGCGTCCAGCGGTGCAACCCAGCCCGTCAATATAAAAGGCTTTGGTTTGGGCCAGGTCGGCCACCGGAAAGGCTAAGTGAAACAGGGCGATCGCCCGGGAATTTTCGGAACCGAAGGGTTGACCCGTGGGAGTTACTTCCAGATTTGCGGGAGTAGCTACAGCCCCGGTTGCTGAAGCCCCGGTTGCTGAAGTTATCGCTGTTGAAGTGATCATGATGAGAACGGTTTAGAGAAATTGCCAAAGTCAGAGGGAGCCACCATCCACCTGATAGCATGGCAGAAGAAGTCTGAAGGAAAAGGCTGCCGTGGATTTCAGCGCGATCGCAACGCCCATTACCCAGCAAGCGACCCAACACCCTTGGCTCACGGCCGCGGTGCTGAACACACTGCTGCTCACCCTAGTGGCGATCGCCCCCAAAAAACTGCTCACGCCGGCCGGCATTGTCCATGCTTGGATTTTGGGTGTGTTGGTGTGGGGTTGCATGGGCTGGCCGGGCTATGCCGTGGTGGGGTTCTACTTTTTGGCGGGGTCGGCCGTCACTCGGGTGGGTTTGGCCCGCAAGGAAGCTGCTGGCATTGCCGAGAAACGATCGGGCGCAAGGGGCCCGGAAAACGTTTGGGGATCGGCCCTGGGCGGGGCCCTCTGTGCCGGGGCGATCGGGCTGTTGTCCTTAGCCGCTGACCAGGCGATCGCCCAAACCTGGATCCCCCTTCTCAGTTTGGCCTATGCCGCCAGCTTCAGCGCCAAACTCTCCGACACCTGCGCCAGCGAAATTGGCAAAGCTTATGGCCGGCGCACCTTTTCGGTGATTTCCTTTCAGCCCGTGCCGCCGGGAACCGAAGGAGCCGTCAGCTTGGAAGGAACCCTGGCCGGTTTTGCCGCCTCGATCGCCCAAGCCCTTGTGGCCTGGGGTGTGGGCTTAATTTCTCCCTTCGGAATTTTGGGATGCGCGATCGCCGCATTCCTGGCTACAACAGTGGAAAGTATTGTGGGCGCGACTTGGCAGGAGCAGCAACCGTGGTTAACAAACGAAGTCGTGAACGGTCTGCAAACCCTGCTGGCGGCCCTGCTGGCGATCGCGATCGGGTGGCCGGCGATCAGCCCGATCAGCCCCTAAACTCGCCCGCCAACCCCAACTCCCGCAGCCTTGGGGCCACGGCCCAAGCCGCGATCGAAAAGCATTGGGCCAAGGCCGGTCGCCACGAAGCCGCCGTCCTCAAAGACCAGGATCCCGAAGAGCTACACCAAATGCGCGTGGCCCTGCGACGGCTGCGATCGGCCATTGTGGGTTTTGCCGTGGCCATTGACCTGCCCAAACGAGCCAGCGAGCGGGCCGTGGGACAAGTGGCCAGAATTTTGGGAGAACTGCGCGATTTGGACGTAATGGACGAAGCCTTGCGCGATCGCTACCTGCAAAACCTGCCCCCAGAAGAACAGCCCCTTTTGCAAACGGTTCGCGAAGAGCTGGCCGGCCAACGCCAAAAAGCCTTCGGTCGCGTCAGCAAAACCCTGCAAAAACGCGAATGGCCCGCCATCAACACAGCGCTGGGGCGTTGGATTGCCCAACCGCGCTTGCGACCCGCCGCCGATTGGCCCGCCGTGGTGGTGGTTCCCGACCTGCTGTTGCCCATTTTGTCCCACTGGTTAATGCATCCCGGCTGGTTGGTGCAAACCGAAGGGCGATCGGTCACGGATCTTTCGCTGTTGGAGTGGGCGGTGATCCATGACCTGCGCAAGGTAGCCAAGCGGGTGCGCTACCAAATGGCCCTTTTTACCGATTTCTATGGCAGTGACTACGAGCAATTGCTCGACACCATTGGCGATATCCAAACCGTGTTGGGCGATTTGCAAGATATCGCTGTGCTGGAAAACTTTTTGGTGAAAACGATCGGGATTCAGTGGGCCACTGATGCGCCCGTTTGGGCTGGCTTGCTGGAACAACAGCGCGATCGAGCCTGGGAAAACTGGCTGCAGCTCCAGAAGCAGTTCGATCGCCCCAATCAACGGGAGCGGATCCGAGACGTGGTCAATCGTCCGCGCCTCAACTCCTAACCATTGGCTGACTGTCTTAGTCGTTTCAAGCCTTAAAGGACATTAATCCCTTAAGCTGTGCCATCCTCGCCCAGACCATACCAACCTTGGAGATAGGTTTGCAGCATGGTGGCGGCCGTCGTGCGGCTGGGGGCCCGATCGGGCACAGACCACCACCCCCAGGCGCGATCGGGCGATCGCCAAAAAGCCTGATGGGCCAAGGGGGGATCAGCCCAAAACTGCGCCCGCCCGGGCCCCAACCAAGCGGAACTGCGGTGCGTCCATTGATCGTGGCTGAACCGATAAATTGGCAGTCCCCCCGGCAGCGCCACCCCCCAACCATCCCAGGCAAACACCGCCCGCACTCGCCCACCGCGCCGCTGCCAAGCCTGGGCGGCTCCCAAGGCTGCCACCACGCCCGCACTGAAGCCAATTAGCCCGATCGCCCGTTGGGGATCGATCGCCCGCAGCGCCTCCAGCACCCGATCGCCCTGATAGGTGGCCTCCCAAATCACCAAGGGCTGGGGCCAGGCGGATTTCCAGGTGGCTGCTAAAAACTGTTCCGTCGCCGATCGATCCGCAAAGCCGGGACAAATGCAACAAATCGGCATGGCGGCCTGGGTGCGTTGGGGCTGAGGTCTGGACGCTTGAGCCTCGCAAGTCAGTGGAGCGTCATTTTGAGGGCCATGGAGTTGAAAATCAGGGGCTTGGCCGATTCCATTGCAACAATTGCCAGCGCTCCAAGCATTTGCATACTTATTTGAATTTTTCATGGAGATTGTTATCCCATTTCCCATTAATGTTTGCGTTTAATGATCAAGCATTACAAAAAGACAAGAAATCTGTTCAAGATCTCCAAAGAAACTTGTCTTCTTCTCAAGAATTCCCCTCAACTGGTTCCGATTGACCAACTGAAATCTGATTCCGCTTTCATAATAGAAATGAATCCCCCCACGAGGCATTTGTTGTGGCTGCGTCTTCCCAAAAGGCTGAAGGTCAATCCCCCCTGATGGCAACCCAAATCAGCGCGATCGACCCATCAGAAGTCGAAATCGGGCCCGGCGACGATCGGGTAGCCGTTTTGCTGATGGGCTATGGCGAAGTGGAATCCTATGCGGATTTTGCCAATTACAACGAACAGGCTTTGAACCTGTTGACTGCCAAGTTTGCACCGGTTCCCCAGTGGGTTTATCCACCCCTGGCGAAATTATTGGCGGCCTTTGATTTGCATGAGTGGAGTCACCAACATGGTCAATTTATTTCTCCCCACAATGCAATTTTTGAGCGCCAACGATCGGGTATTGAGCAAGCACTCCAACAACGTTGGGGCGATCGAGTCTCAGTGTTTAAGGCATTTAACTTTTGTCGTCCCCATTTGCCCGAGCAAGTTTTGGCAGAAATTCGCGATCGGGGATTTAGCAAGTTACTGATTTATCCCTTACTGGTGGTGGACTCTATTTTCACCAGTGGGATTGCCATTGAGCAGGTGAACCGGGCCTTGAGTCAGTTAACCGATGGCGACACCCATTGGGTGCGATCGATGCGCTATCTCCCATCGTTTTATGACCAGGCTAGCTATATTCAACTGCTGGCAAAGTTGGTGAGCGAAAAAATTGATCGGGACTGGCGATCGCACTTTTTGCCATCGCAAATTGGGATTGTGCTGCTGAATCATGGTTGTCCCCATGAAGCCAAGGGATTTGTGTCAGGAATTGCCGAAAGCCAAGCCCTGTATGAATCGGTGCGTCGGGAGCTGATCACTCGCTATCCCCTGATTTCGATCGGCTGGCTCAATCACGATACGCCCATGATCGATTGGACACAGCCCAATGCTCAATTGGCTGCTCGCAATTTAATTGAACTGGGAGCCAAGGCAATTTTGATGGCCCCGATCGGGTTTGCCACCGAAAACCATGAAACATTGCTGGATGTGGACCATATTTTCCTAGCGCTCCAGCGTCAATATCCTGAGGTGGTTTATCAACAATTACCCTGCGTGAATGATCACCCTGAGTTTTTGACCATGGCAGCGGATTGGGTTGATCCTCTAATTACGGAGTTATTGGCAGAAACCAGCGCTGTGATTCATTTCGCTGGGTTCGATCGCTCCAGCCTCGATTCCGAGCATCATCACCACCAAAGCCATAGCCATGATCACAGTCATGATCACGGTCATGATCATGGAGACAATCACAGTCATGATCATGGTGGCAACCATAGCCATCATCATGGCCATTCCCATGATCACGCTCATCATCAACATTCCCATCATTAAGGTTTCAAATTCAGCGACAGTTGCAGAATTGAAGCGGGATGATTCGGTGTTGGAATTGGCTCGGGGCTGGTGGTTTGGGCTGGGCAATATTGTTTGTAATGACACTGATCGCAATGGGTTCCGGGATTGGGTTCCCAGGCGCGATCGGTTCGTAATCGCTGGGCCAAGTCTGCAATCACCGCCTGGGCTGCAATTAGCCGTTCTTCGGTGACGGGAATTCGCACCGATTCTCCGGGCCGCAAAAAAATGATGTTGATGTATTTCAACTCTCGTTCCCATTGTTGATTAATGGCGATCGCGTAGAGGCCCACTTGCATTGTGAGCTGATCGAAATCTGGCTCCACAAATTGCCGCGAGGTTTTGTACTCAATTAGCTCAAGGGAATCTAAATCAAACCAATCGAGGCGATCGAGCCGACCCGTGAGGGCAAATTCTAAATCATTGATTTGTAATCGACCTTGAATTTTTGCTTCCGTGGCCAGGGGTTTGAGGAAGCGATCGCTCGGTTCAATCCAGTGATGGAAATAGCGCACCAAAATATCGTAGCCCTCAGCAATTTGGCGCTCCGTGAGGCCAGCGGTTTCCTGAGTCCAGCAAGCATCAATCCAACTGAGTCCTGGTTTTTGGGGATAGCTATAGTCCCAATCGCGGTAAATTCGCGTGAGTGCTCCATGGAGCGATCGCCCCAGGGCCGCGCCTCCAAAACCCGCCGTCGGAATTTTATATTCATAGCGAAATTGATATCGAGCGGGACAGGTTTGGTAGGTGGTTAATTTGGCCGGTGAGAGTCGATAGGACATTTGGCTTCAGAGGGCTTCAGAAAAACTGGGAATTTTTGACCGCAGGATCTATCACAGGATCTACCGCAGAATCTATAGACTAAAAAGAATTGGGAGCCGATGCTTAATTTCGGTTAGATTTGCTTAGATTTAAGGCATAGCTTCAATTTTAAGACCTCCAAAATGGCCATGGGAATGCGAGCGATCGGGTTAATGAGCGGCACCTCCGTTGATGGAATCGATGCGGCATTGGTGGAACTGTCGGGGACGGAAACGGACTTGGAGGTGAAGTTGCTCCGTTCCGAAACCTTTGACTATCCAGCGGCCTTGCGATCGCAAATTTTGGCGGTTTGTGCCGGTGAATCCCTGTCCATGGCGGCCATGGCTCAGTTGGACGACGCGATCGCCCGGGAATTTGCGGCGGCCGCCAAAACAATCCAAACGGCCCAACCGGACTCACAACCCATTCGCTTCATCGGTTCCCACGGACAAACGGTGTTCCATCGCCCACCCCAAATGGCCGACGAACAACCCTTGGGCTACAGCTTGCAGTTGGGTCGCGGCAGCGCGATCGCCCACTGGAGCGGCATCACCACCGTCAGCAACTTTCGGGTGGGCGACTTGGCCATGGGGGGCCAGGGTGCGCCGTTAGTGCCTCGGGTGGATGCTTACCTGTTGGGGGATGAGCAGGAATGTCGCTGTGTGCAAAATATTGGTGGCATTGGCAATGTGACCTATCTCCCGGCTCGGCGGGGGTTTGCCAATTTGACGGCGTGGGAGGGGGCCGTTTGGGGTTGGGACACGGGGCCGGGCAACGTGTTGGTGGATTTGGCGGTGCAACACCTGACGGACGGGGCCCAAACCTTCGATCGCGATGGAGCCTGGGCGGCCCAAGGGCAAATTTCAGATCCCCTGGTGGCCCAGTGGCTGGCGGATCCCTTCTTTAGTCAGGAGCCGCCCAAGTCCACGGGACGCGAGCACTTTGGCCCGGACTGGTTGGCCCGCAGTCGCCAAGCGGCGATCGCCCTGGGTCTGTCCGATGCCGATTGGTTAGCCAGCCTCACGGAGCTGACGGCCCGTTCCATTGCCGACAGTTACCGCAACCACTTGCCCCAACTGCCCGATCGGGTCTTGGTCTGTGGGGGCGGCAGCCGCAATCGCACCCTCTGGGCCCGTTTGCAACAGCATTTGGGATCAATCCCGCTGGAAACCACGGATCAATGGGGACTCTGTGCCAGCAGCAAGGAGGCGATCGCCTTTGCGGTTTTGGGCTACTGGCGACTGCTCGATCGCCCCGGCAACCTGCCCGCCGCCACAGGAGCACGGCAATCCGTACCCCTCGGCGAGGTGTGGCCCGCCCCCAGCGCAGGGTAAACTCGATGGCAGGTTCGTAACAAAACATTTCAAATCTGAGTTTTCCCCTGGAGGCCCCACCCTTGGCAACCCCCACCGGATTCGGCAAGCCCAAAGCCCAACCCAAAGCAAAATCGAACGATCGCCGCGCCGCCGCCGCCAGTCAGCTTGATGAGATGCGATCGAAGGGAATGCCGGAATTTGAAGTTTACGTGCGGGTCAAAGACCAGAAACCCTGGTACCCGGTTGGGGCCTTGGCGGTGAACCGCAGTAATCAAATTAACCAGGCCATCTTTGCCAATGAAAATGACCTGCGCCAAGGGGCGTTCCGTCTTTTTCCGCGCCTGAAAAAACAGCAAGGCAACTTGGAATATGGCTATCGGATTAAGGCCTACAAGGACGATCCGATTACCCTTGCGGTTCAACCCACATCGGTGTTGCCTGGTCCACTGCAAGGGGCGATCGACCAAGTGCGGGAAGGTCTGGGCAGTTTGGTCAGTCGATTCACGGCTCGCCGCTCCTAGATCCTCATCTCCTAGCCCATGGCACAGGTTCAAACCGGCCTCAAGACCTGGGGCGATCGGGCAGTGACCACCACTGGGATTGCCCCCAGGATCGACCATCAACGCAATTTGGCTAAGATGGTGGCCTACAGAAGCATTGGACTCTTTCACCAGGAGAGCGATCGGCATGGCCCAACCCGTTCCGCCCGTCATTTTGGCCCCCGTTGAAGATCTAGACCGCGAACGCCAATGGCTGGAGCAGTCCCTCGCAAACCTCCTCGACTCGGAATATATTCCCGAGGCCGTGAACAGCCAAATTGCCCGCGTAGCCGCCAATGCCTATATCCGTCAACGCATGGAAGGCGAGGATGATATTGATGGCATTGCGATCGCGATTTTGACGGAAATGCAGGGGTTTGACTTTTCCAAGAGCTTTTTCAGTGAATTTGCGATCGCCAATGCGGTGAGTGAGCTACTGCTCGATCGGATGGGCATTGAACCCTGTTGTGGTCGCGGCCGCTTTGATCCGCCGGCCGCTGCTTAGGTGGCTGCTTGGGTATGAATGGGTTGCGACTCGGGCGTTGCTGCCAGCCAGCCGCAACCCTGAGCACCAGTCCACGGAAAAAACCAATCTTTCGATAGGATGGGAAGGCAGAAAGGTAACCGCCAAAGACCGCCCCACCCATGACCGCGAAAGTATTGGTTGAGAAGAAAAAGCTAAAGAATCCGCCCCTTGAGATCCACACCCTGGGCGATCGGGTGCTGCGTCGTCCGGCCAAGCGCGTGGCCAAAGTGGATGCTGAAGTGCGCAAAATCGCTGAAGACATGCTGAAAACCATGTACAGCGCTGACGGCATTGGCCTCGCAGCTCCCCAAGTGGCGATCGACAAGCAAATTATTGTGATTGACATCGAGCCAGACAAGGCCGATGTGGAACCCCTAATTTTGATCAACCCCGTGGTGAAGTCCGCAGGCGGCCCCCTGGAATGCGACCAAGAAGGTTGCCTCAGCATCCCGGGAGTCTATTTGGATGTGGAGCGCCCCACCCAAATTGAAGTGGCCTACAAAGACGAAACGGGCCGCCCGCGCACCCTCAAGGCCGATGGACTTTTGGCCCGCGCCATTCAGCACGAAATGGATCACCTGAATGGGGTGATGTTTGTCGATCGGGTCGAAAACGAGCTGGCCTTGACCACAGCCCTCAAGGAAAAAGGCTTTGTCTATGGCGATGTGCGTCCTGTGCGCTAATGCGGAGGAGCTGCGCCAACCGCTTTCACACCGTGGCCTAGCCCAGGAACCGAAGTTGCTGGGCTAGGGCCGGAATCCCCAAACCTGCGGGATCGAGAGGATATCAGCCAGGCCATTTCAAGAAAGCAGTTTCAAGAAAGCCATTTCAAGAAGGCGATCTCAAGCCAGTTCAGGCCAATGCCGGCCCAGATTTTTCAGCAAAAATTCAGCAAAAATTCGGAGCAAATCAAAACCCATGCTGACTCCTAAGAGTGGCTTATTTTTGGCGATCGCCTGCGTTGCCGCGATCGCAGCGGTGGGTTGTGTGTTTGAACTCACGTCCGGCGAACCGGAGTTGGGAACCGTCACCACAGGAACCATTCTGGGCTTGAGCATCCCTGTCACGATCGCCAGTTTCTTTGGGGCCATCAAAAACGCCCAGCAGGATTAGGGCTAGCCTGTCCCATCACCCGCGACCCTAGCCCCTAGGAGCCAGTTCTCGGCAGGCTACCTTCGCGCGGCAGCGTTGTTTTGGTGGCTCGGTTCGTTTTCGCAATCATGTAGTCGATCGCTCCGGCCAGATTCGGGGCGATCGCGTCGGGTTCATACCCTTCCAGGCGATCCCGATCGCGAATTCCGCTGAGCACACCCACGATCGGGATTTGAGCCGATCGAGCCGCCGCAATATCCGCCTCCGTATCTCCCACCATCCAGGTCAGGGCTGCGGGCGGCAACTCGCCCATGGCTTTGGCCATGAGTTTGGGCTTGTCTTCCACGTCGCGGGTTTTCACATAGTCATTCGGCAGGCAATAGCGGCGATCGGGTGTGAAGAACCGAGCCAATCCACACCGCTCCAGCGCTTCATCCAATTCCCGCACTCGGCGCATCGTCATTACCACCAGCTCCCAGCCCATGTCTTGGGCCCGCTCCAGTGCTTGGATTGCACCGGGAACCGGTTGATCCAGCGACATATATTCCATGCGGTGAACCGTGTCCCGCCGCAGTTGGGCAAATTGATCCGCTTGGGTTCCATCCAAGCCCGATCGCACACCAATTTCAGCCTCTTTGACTTGGGCCCGTTTCAGGTTCCAAAATTCCCGCTTGGACAAACGGTGGATTTCCTGACCCGATCGAGCGATTTCCCGCAAACAGTATTGATAGACCTGGTAATACCGTTCTGAAACATCCGCGATCGGGCCGTCGAAATCCGTAATCAGTCTCATATGCTACTAGTGACCTGATGATGGACAAGCGAATTTCGCAATCAATTTGCAAACTGATTGCCTTGGCTCGCCCTTAGGTTTGTTAAGAGTTGTAATGAAATCTATCTAATGACAATTCACCCCATTCGTCAATTGAAAGGGTCGTTATAATCACCGATCGTTCATCGAAATATTCAATGGCTTGATCCAAGATTGCTTATTTTCATTCTCACTAGCCCTAATTTTTAAGCAGTTCCCGACAGCATTTCTGCGCCCTAGACTGGCGCTGATTCTCGATCGTTACTGTCGATCGCCCTTGCCGATCGTCACTGCAATCACGCGCAGCCATTCCCCATTGACCTAACGCAGCGGCACGATTCACGGCGGTCACGGACGCTCAAAATTCACAATGATCATTCACCACTAAAATTCATATCGAGTTCGAGTTAGCAAAACCGGTGAAAAATTTGGCACAAATTCGCGTTCAATGAAGCGGCAATTTGGCAGTAACTCCCCCAGAGTCTGGCGCTGATTTGCCCAAATGTGCCTGCGGAGCCAGCCCTAAGCGGCCAAATATTGCGCGTTTGGCCATGATCGATCGAGGGGATGCTCCTACGACGTGATCCCCTGAATTTGCGGCTCAGCCCCGATCGGGCGGCCGATGGTCATTTGAGCCATGATCGGGACTATTACGAAACATTTCAGAAATAATGCTAATATGAAGTTGCCCTTAACAAGTTCCAGGGCAACCCCCCAAAAGTCACGCTTTTAGACCCCCACTTCACCAAGTCTTTACGCAAAAACGGCAAATTTTATACGTTTCTTTAACTGGGTCTGGCTTAGACTTTTTAAGCTGAAATCGAGGCAAGGGGAGTGTATCTTGCAATGAGCCTTGAAGTATGGCCTGCTCTCACGTCAAATCTCGATCGCACGAAGCGAAATTACCCCAAAGCTTCATCGGTTTTCGCAACAAATCGGTTGTTTTTGTGCCCAGCCAAACAGGATCTTGGTTTGCAGCTTGTCCGCTGTACCTGTTGAGACATCATCTGAGTCTCTGAAGCATTGCTCAACCTGACTTGAACGGTTTTTCCAAAACGGCTACCCCCATTCATCAATTGTGGTCGGTGGCTGCGGCATCCAAACTCGGTGTGCCCCCTCTGCAATCACGACGCTTCAGCGTCACTTGTTAGCTTTCTTCAACTTTCCAGATGTTCCAACTTCTCCAATTCCTTCGTGACAGCATCGATCGCATTGAAATCCGCGATCGGGAAATGGCCCTTTTGATCTATCGCCTCATCCCCAGCCAATGCCCCTTCGCTCGGGACGTGAAGTTGTTTGGGCGCTTGTTGTTTCGAATTCCGCCCCTGTGCAAACTGAACCCGCTCTATGAACAGTTGATGGGGCTGCGATTCCGCGCCACTTGCTATTTGGTTGACCAATGCGGCATGGATCTGCTGGCTTTGGGTTAACCAACGCTGGGCTAATCAACGGTTCACCAACTAACCAGCGCACCAACTAGCCAACAATCAAAGCCATAGCCGATCGCCCAACAGGGCAATCACGCTGCTCGCAATGGGCACGGTGAGGTTGTCGATTCCCCACTTGGAGAAGGCTTCCAACCCCGTTGCCAACCCGGCAATTCCCAGGGCGATCGCCCCAGCCGGCCAACTGAACCCTTGGGTGCTAAACAAAATACTGGCGGCCACCAGAAAACTAACGATGGCCATGGTGGCACTGCCTTCCCAACTTTTGGTGATGCCGCCCAATTGATATGGATGGCGGCCAAACCGCTGCCCCACCAAGGCGGCCAACCCATCACCCCAGGCCATGACCAAAATGCCCAACGCTGCATATTGGGGGCGATCGGCCGGCCAGCAAAGGGCAATGACAAGACCAATGCTGATGGCATAAAACAGCGTGCCCAAACTCCGGCGACCCACGCCGTTCACGCTGGGGAGCAGGGGTAGGTGATAGGACAGCCAAGCTCCCAAGGCGGCCAACAGAGAAGCCGCGATCCCCACCCAGGCCGGAATTTGCAACCACCAGGCCAAGAGCAACACATGGCCGGTGCTGATATGTACCACTTTGCGCCCCACTTCGGGCCCCGCAACCTGGCGGCGATAGAGCCATTCGGCGGTGAAGATGGTGGCTCCCAACCAGGCGGCCACTAGGGCGATCGACCCCAGCAAAGAGGGTGTGAGGTTGAGGTGAGGATCAAGAAAAGACATGGGAGTTGCAACGCAGCCGAACCCGATCCACTCTAGCCTGGATTGCGGCGCTCCCGATTTCCCCGGCTGGGGGCTGCGAATTAACCAGCCGCCCGGTCAGCTTCGCTCGCAACTCAGCTAGCGGCGACGGCCACTGCTGCCAAAACCACTGCGCCGACTGGAAGATCCCGAGCTACGCGATCGCTCCCGCGTGGAAGAACCGGACGATCGAAAGGTACTGCTGCCAAAGCCGGCCCCGGTCGATCGGCTGCGATCGCGGCTGGGGGAACGGGTGGCGCTGGACGGCGTGGCGGTTGTGGTGGAGTCAGGGGTTGTGCTGGGCGTTGCGGCCGGAGATGAACCACTGGTGTTGGAACCAAAGCCACTCGATCGGGAAGTGGGGCTGGGGCTAGGGCTGCGGGTGGGGCTGTTTGCTGGCGAAGGTCGCAAATTTTGGGTGGTGCGGAAGTTGCGATTTTGCACGGGCGCTGGGGGAGCGTTGTAGCGCTGTTGGTATTGCCCGGCGGCCTGCTCATAGGTTCCGCCATAGCCGCCAAATCCCGTCAGCACCGATCCCGATCGATAGGGCGGCGGCACGTAGTAGTAGGGCTGATAAAAATCCAGGTCAATTTCCAACTCCCCACCGCGCTGCATCGGTTGCCAGTAGGTAGGTTGCAATCCCGCCTGTTGTACTTGGGTCGGTTCACCGCTCAACATTTCAATTTTGAAAGTGGGCAGCAGATGCAACACCGGAGAACTCGTGGGGCTGCTGACGGCCAGATAGCTGGTTTTGCCCGCTTTGGCTTCAGCTTCTGGAATCTGAGCCATTTGCAAGTTGCTGATCCGGTAGGGACTCATCCCCGGCGGCGCATTCAGCAACATGAGGGTATATTCCCCGGTGCTGTTGTTGTAGCTGGCCTGTTGCACGGGATAGTTACCCGCCACCGCAGGCGCAGCGGCCCTTTGGTTGACGATGCCATTGTTCGTCGAGCTGTTGGCATTGTTGGCATTGTTGGCGGAACCACCGCAGGCCACCAAACCACCCCCCAGGGCAATCGCCAAAGCCAGCACAGTGAAACGCCGGAGGGCCACCGATCGCGATTGAGACCAAACGGGAGCCAAAGAGTCTGCCAACAACCGATGAGAAACCATAGCAACCACATCAATCAACCATCACGACTCTACAAAACTTTCGGGATGGCTAGCAATGGCGGAAATTAGTGATGACCGATGATCGGCTATTGCGGCCAGACGAGTCCTGATCGCCCCACCGCCCGATCGCTTCCCGATCGGCCAAGGATTCAAAACAGCAAAACAGCAAAACGACGGCTCAGCACAAAGACTGAAGCCGTCGAGAGAGGAGAAAAGAAATGAGACGATTAACGCGGCTGAAATTCAGCTAGAGGCTTTTGAAGCTTGCAGTTCAAAACCTGCCCCTACTGCTGGGTCACCTGCTTGCTGGTATACGCATCCATGGCGTAGGCATAGGCGGGGCGGCGCTTGCCGTAATCGATCGAGGAACCCGTGATCGCTTGGGCCAGGGTTTCAAATTCTTGGGAATTCCAGTTGCGCGAGTGGATCGGTTTGGTCTGCTCGCCCAGGAAATAGGCTTGGGTTCCGAGGACGACGGCTGCGAGCCAGCCGATCGCGAACAGTGCGATGAGTAAAACCATGACAACCTCTCGGGGTGATCGCAACGCTTTGTTGCCTTATGTAAATAAATGTAACAACATGTTTACGATCTGTCAAGCAAATCCCTTGGGACGGTTTTCCTCGCGTTGCCTTACCGTGCCCAAAGTCAGCTAATCCCGCCCGTTCAAGGGTTTCTGGCGGCGCTAATGGCCGGGTTTGATCCCTCCAAAGTCCGGCTTTTTGCCCCGAGCCACCCAAGGCAGCCCATCAAAAAGCGATCGGCCATGGCCGATCGCTGAGGAACAAAAGCCCGGATTCTGAGAATCTGGCTCAAATTGTTAAAGAACATTGCAAGCTTGGGAAGCGGAATCAGCCCCTAGGACAAGGCCGCCTCCAGGCGATCGTGGGCGGCCGGTTCCGCCACGGGCGTTAGAATCCCCAGTTCCGATTCGGGGATTCCCAGCAGGTTGCCGTAAAGCTTCACGTATTCGATCGCGGATTTTTCCCAACTGAAATCTTGGCCCATAGCCCGCTGCTGCAACTTGAGCCATTCCGCCTTGAACCGGAAGGCTTCCGAAGCCCGCACCATGCAGGTAAACAAATCCAGCGGTTCATAGCGATCAAAACAATAGCCCGTGCCCGCTTGGCCCACGGGATCGTTATGTTGCACTGTGTCCACCAGGCCGCCGGTTCGCCGCACGATCGGGATGCAACCATAGCGCATGGCCAACATTTGGCTGATTCCGCAAGGTTCAAACCGCGACGGCATCAGGAACGCATCGCACCCGGCATAAATCCGGCGGGAAAGGGCATCGTTGTATAGCAAAAAGACTGAAACGCGGCCAGGATGGCGGGCCGCCAGTTCCCACATCTGGGTTTCATAGTAGCGATCGCCCGTTCCCAGCAGCACAAACTGCGAATCGGTGTAGGCCAAGAAGCGATCGATCGTTTGCATGATCAGATCCACCCCTTTTTGTTCCACCAACCGCGACACCATCCCCACCAGGAACGTGTTGGCATTGATCTCTAAGCCCATCTCCTCTTGCAGGGCCACCTTGTTCAACCGGCGATTCTCGATCGTCTCGGCCGTGAACGGTTTGACCAAAGCGCGATCGGTGGCTGGGTCGTAAACCTCCGTGTCAATCCCATTCACAATTCCCGACAGCTTGCCGCTAATCCAAGACATCAACCCCTCCAACTGCTCGCCATAGGTGGGGGTTTGGATTTGGTGGGCATAGGTGGGCGACACCGTGGTGACCCGATCGGCATATTGCACCGCTGCCGCCAAGGTGTTGTGGCCCTGCATATACCAAGGACACCAGGTCATTTGCTCCAATTTCCAGCGCCAAGGCCCTTGGTAAGCCAGGTTGTGAATCGTAAAGACCGTCGAGATGTCCGGCGATTGGTGCATCCAAACCGGAATCATGCCCGTGTGCCAGTCGTGGCAGTGAATAATCTGAGGTTTCCAATAGTTCCAGGCAAATTCCGAGGCGGCATTGGCAAACAGGGTAAACCGCCAATCCTCGTCATCCCCAGAATAGATACGCCGCGGCCAAAATGCCGGATGCCCCATTAGGTATAGGGGAACATCGGTTCCCGGCAGGGTTGTTTCATAGACGGCAAACCGCTGAAACATGGCATCGCTCCACCAAATTGGCTCCTTGGGCGCGTCCACTAACTTGTCAGCGATGAAGCCATAGAACGGCATAAAGATCCGCACGTCGTGGCCCATGGCCCGCAACACCTTGGGCAACGCACCAACCACATCGCCCATGCCACCCACCTTGGCCAGGGGAGCTACTTCAGCGGAAACAAACAGGATTCTCATGGGGCGATCGCTTCTATATAGAGATCAGATGCTATGCAGGGCTGTAACTGTTTTACCAGCGGTTCGGTGTTTTGGGAGTGCTTATTGCTGCCGATCCCCACCGATCCCCTGAAGCCGATCGCCCCGTGGGGCCCCATCAGGCAGTCACGAATTTTGCAAACCGGGTTTTGTGCGCCCATCCATCTTGCTTATTGCGAAAATCAGCACATTTTTGCCCGATCTCAGCCGCTGGTTTGCCCGATCGCCCTGGTTTTGTCAAACCCTGGCCAGCCGCACAATGACGGGCAATTCAGGATTTTGTGATTCAAGATGCAGACCACCTCGCCAAAGGTGGGTATCCTAAAATTAGAGAACGCAATGATTTCGAGTTTTGATATTTCTTTACTAATTTGCCGTCAAAACTGCAAAACGACTTCAAAATTCGTTACTATAGAGTTTCCTCAGTTGCCCAGCGGTCGTTCGCGGAGCCGAACTGCCATGAAAAAAGACCCCACAGCTACGGATCTCGTTCGCGCCTACCTTCGTGAAATTGGTCGCGTTCCCCTGCTCACCCACGAGCAAGAAATCGTCTTGGGCAAGCAGGTACAACGCCTCAACGTTCTGCAAGAGGAAAAAGACAAGCTGACCCTGCGCCTGGGCTATGAACCCGGCTTGGCGGAATGGGCAGCAGCAATCGGTTTGAGCCTAGATGAGCTGAAAGCCGCCATTCGCGAGGGCGATCGCGCCAAACGCAAAATGGTGGAAGCAAACCTGCGCCTCGTGGTGTCCGTTGCCAAGAAATACATCAAGCGAAATGTAGACCTTCTGGATCTGATCCAAGAGGGCACGATCGGGATGCAGCGCGGCGTTGAGAAGTTTGACCCCACCAAGGGCTATCGGTTCAGTACCTATGCCTATTGGTGGATCCGTCAGGCCATCACTCGGGCGATCGCGGAAAAGGGGCGCACCATCCGCCTCCCGATCCACATCACCGAGAAACTGAACAAAATCAAAAAAGCCCAGCGCACCCTGTCGCAACAACTGGGCCGCAGCGCCACCATCGCCGAGTTGGGCGACGAAATTGGCCTCTCTCCCAAGCAAATTCGGGATTACCTGGAACGGGCCCGCCAGCCCCTGTCGTTGGATTTGCGAGTGGGCGACAACCAAGACACGGAACTTGGTGAGCTGCTCGAAGACGAAGGGCCATCCCCGGAGGAATTCGCCACCCAGTCTTCCCTGCGCGGCGACATTGAAACCATCATGGCCGACTTGACCCCCCAACAGCGGGAAGTGCTTTCCCTACGCTTTGGGTTAAGTGACGGTCAGGCACTCACGTTGGCCAAAATTGGCGATCGCCTGCAAATTAGCCGCGAGCGCGTCCGCCAAATTGAACGCGAAGCTCTCACCAAGCTCCGCAAACACAAGGCAGACATCCGTGAATACCTAGCCAGTTAAGGATTTGGTGCTCATTTGTTGCTGAACTTCTGTTGCTGAACTTGAGTTCGTTTCTTAATCGACCATTTATATTACTATAGTACGCTGGGTCAATTTGATCCGGCGTATTTTTTGGCTTTATAGGGAACGGGGCGATCAACGGCCTCGGGGGACTTGGCGTGGAGCGAAATCCGGAGGAAATATAAAATCTTCATGAGTTTTTCATAATCTAAATCGCCATTATGAAGTGTTGATGAAGAGACTAGGCGAAAAAGGTCTCAAAATCTATGATTGGGATCAAGCGGTACTTAACCAAATGTTCTTCTACGTCTTCATTTGGTGACTCTTCATGAAATTCTCAGTTGTTATCCCCTGCTATAACGCCGAACAATGGATCAATCAGGCTTTGCAAAGCATTGCCGAACAAACCATTCCAGCTAGCGAAGTCATTGTGGTTGATGATGGTTCTACCGATCGCTCGATCGAGTGCCTCCGTCGCAGCCCAGTGCCAACCAAAATTTTGCGCACACCCAATCTGGGCCCCGGAGGAGCCAGAAATGCAGGAATTGCCGCCGCCACTGGTGATTGGGTTGCTTTTTTAGATGCCGATGATTGGTGGAAACCAAACCACTTAGAACGCATTCAAGACTTAGTTGGCAACTCGGACGATGTGCTTTATTTGGCTGCCGCTGAGCACTATTCCATCAGTGCCGATCGAGTGGTTTCCATGTCCGATACGGGCCCATTTTCAGAGCCAACGGGGCAACTAGATCACGCCACTTATTTCCAGCTTTATCGCAAGCATGGCATCTTGGAACTGTCGAGTTTGGCCGCCCGTCGATCGCACCTGCAAGCCGTTGGTGGGTTTGATGAAAAAGCATCCGGTGCAGAGGATTTAGAATTGGTTTTGCGGGTCATTCATGGCCAAACCTGGGCTTACGATCCCGTGCCTTCCAGCCTGTATCGATGCAGCAATCCTGCCAGCTACTCCCGCACTGCCCATGCCAACGAACAGCGCTTAACCGCTAAGTTTCGGGTCTTTTTGAAGCACCGCGATCACTATCAAATCAGCCAATCAATCTTCATGGAGCTGGGCAAAACCATGATGAGCAAGGCAATTATGAGCGGTGATTGGCGAATGCAACAGCGGGTTAAAGAATTGGTTTATTACTACCTGTCAACTCCCCAAAAAGCTGTTTTCTCGATCGCTGGACAGTTGCCCACCTTCTATAGCCTATTGAATCAACTGCGCAATCAACTGAAAGGAGAGCAGTACCGACCTCGCAAGGTGTTGAACCCGGTAAGTGCTTAATCTCTTCAACGTTGCTGCCTAGGCTTTCATACAGCCTTTACCTAAAGCGAGTAGCACTTCATATTGCAGATATTGCGAGGTAGCTATTCAGTGGGTTTTATCTACCTTACCGATCACTGTGCTTAGCAAGCAAGGTAAAGGCTGTATCAGCGCTGTTGTGATAGGCGAAAGAATTTCTCAAGCACATCGATATTTCAAAGAAGTAGGTTTTAGACCATGGCTAGAATTGAGATTGCTACAAACCCCAACGCCCAAGGCACACCCGAAGACGACTTTATTCTTGATACGGATGCGCCCCGACGCACATTGGGCTTGGCGGGAAATGACCAGATTAGCGGTAGAGGCGGTAATGATGAGCTGTTTGGCAACTTAGGGCGCGATACCCTGAGTGGTGAAAGTGGGTTTGACACCATTTATGGCGGTCAAGATGCTGACACCATTGACGGGGGTTTAGATGATGATGTTTTGTTTGGTAACTTAGGCATTGATGTTTTAACCGGCGATCGCGGCAATGATCAATTGTTTGGTGGGCGCGATGGTGATCTGTTAGATGGTGGACTCGGAGACGATACCCTCTCGGGAGATTTGGGGTTTGATGTGTTGTTTGGGGGTGCGGGTCGGGATGTCTTCGTTTTGCAAGAGGAAATCGCTACCGATACTTATGACTTCATTGATGACTTCATTTCCGGAGAAGATAAAATTTCCCTACCAGCAGGCTTAACCTTCGCTGATCTTCAACTGAGTACGCTAAGAGAGGCACAAGTCAATCCTAGGTTTGTTGAGAGACAGTTTGAACCTTTCTCCACATTTTGTTCAATCTGTGCGGGTGCTGATCAACAAATTCTATTGCGAGTTCGCTCAACTGGGCGTACTCTCGCTGTCATCGACCAGAGGCCTAGCCCTCTCCTTCCTGTCACTCCAGCAAGCTTGACGGCAGCCGACTTTATCACTCGCTAATTAGCAAATTATGTGGAGTGATCGCCTCTTTTTCAATCAGACGATTGTCGCTACACCAATTAATTGTTTATTCAGTTGAGTGGCGATCCAGTTCGGGTTCATGGGAGAAAAATCAACTGTTTCACTATGGCTTGAACTTACTCCGACACACCCTATGGGCTTCTGTGCTTAGTAAGCGAGGTAAGGGCTATATCATTGCATTGCTCTTGATTGGGGCCACTCCATTTCAGCCCCAATTTCAGAGCCTGCTAAAAGCGGTTCACAGCTAGCTGTCAATCGAGTTCTGTACTTTCATCTTTCATAGAACCGGAGCATTCAATTTGTTCTGGTTCTATTTTGTTTTTTCTTTCATTCTTCGATTTTTCCTATATCTTTGATTGATTTCTATCTTTTGAAGATGAATAGTAGCTCTGCTGAATTTGACTTTCTGGCAATCCAGATGACCATGCCACAGATGGGCCACTTAAACATCGCCAGACTTCGTTTAATCAGTCTCGATCACAAAGAAACCGCCTAATTTTCCTGATTAGTGGCGTGAGAAATTGAGCAAATTGCCGCATGATTGCCACATAATCGATCTCCGTCAAATCCGGTGAGGTCGTCTTGGCCTCGTCTTGGCTGGCAGGAGGTTTGAAAAACCAAAACTGCTACCCTGTGGATCGCCTCGATCGACGCAGACCCGGGGCTGAAGCTCCTTGAACCCGGGACTCTTGGCGCTTTGCCAGTCCCCCAAGTGACTTCTCAGGCATCTTCATTTAGGTCTAAATTGACCTGTTGATGAACCCTGAGTTGACCCTGATTTGGCTCTCAGTTAGTTCTGAGTTAGTTCTAAACTGACCCATTGGAACCGCAGCCCTCAGCTTCAGCCACCCGCACCAGCCTGAGTGCGCCGTGCCGTTGACTGCGTTAGTCCTGCCACGACGGAGAAACCGTAGCGCTCATGTTCGATCGCCTCTTGGCCCAAGCTCCCAAGCTCGCGGCCTATCCCCTGCCCTTGCGGATTGCCAGCTTCATCGGTGTGCTGTTGGTGTTGTGGTTGCCGGTGGCGGCCCTCACCTGCTGGCCCCTGGTGCTGTCCCTGGGTTGGAGCCACAACCTCACCAACCTGATGGCGGTGTTGACCTTATATTTGGCTATTCTGACCACCCTGTGGCTGTGGGGGCGACGGGTGCGCGGTCAGCAACGGCCCCTCTCCGCCTATGGTTGGTCTTGGAACCGGGGCATGGTGCAGGATTTGGCGATGGGCGTGGCGATCGCGATCGGGAGTTTTGCCCTGCTCCATGGTCTCTATTACCTGTTGGGTTGGTTTTGGTGGGAAATGCCGCCTAATCAGTCCTGGTTAACCATTTGGCTGAATGGCATCCTCAACGGCGTGGGGATTGCGTTCCTCGAAGAACTGTTTTTTCGAGGTTGGTTTTTGGCAGAATTTCGCCACTCCATGCCCCGGAAACAAGCGGCCGTTTGGACGAGCGCGATTTTTGCGACCCTGCATTTTTTGAAGCCTTTGGATGCGGTTTTGGCCACTTGGCCCCAATGGCCGGGCCTGTGGCTGTTGGGAATGACCATGGTGCAGGCGCGGGCCTTGGGGCGGGCCCAACCAGGCAGTTTGGGTTGGTCGATCGGGATGCATGGCGGTTGGGTTTGCACCATTACTGTTCTGAGCCTCAGCGGCATGGGACACTACAGCCCGGCCGTGCCCGCTTGGCTCACGGGCATTGGTGGCAACCCATTGGCCAGCGTGTCGGGGTTGGCCTTCATGGCGATCGTGTTTGGGCTGTTGCGCTGGCGATCGCACCGGCAATCCATGCCCCCCATCCACTAAAAATTGCTTAGAAAATCCGTCGAAAAGTGCCTGGGAATCTAATTGAGATCTCATCAAGATTTGGTCGCCATCTGATCACCTGAATGATCCTCTGATCAGCCCCATGGCGAATCCAAGACCTCAGCCAAATATGTCAAAATTCCTGTACGCCTTGATTTGCGCCCCAAATTTCCCATGACTGTCGCCGCTCTCGATCGCCCCGTTCAACCCGATTTCCAAGACGACTTCGATGTGATTGTCGTGGGAGCCGGCCATGCGGGCTGCGAGGCGGCCTTGGCGGCGGCCCGGCTCGGTTGCAAAACCCTGCTGATTACCCTGAATTTGGACAAAATCGCCTGGCAGCCTTGCAACCCAGCCGTGGGCGGCCCAGCCAAGTCGCAGCTTGTGCATGAAGCCGATGCATTGGGCGGCGAAATTGGCAAAATCGCCGATCGCACTTATCTGCAAAAGCGGGTGTTGAATGCCTCCCGCGGCCCGGCGGTCTGGGCGCTGCGAGCCCAAACGGACAAGCGCGAATATGCCGCCGAAATGAAACAGGTGGTGGAAAATCAGCCCAACTTGCTGATCCGGGAGGCGATGGTCACGGATCTGATTTTGGGAAACAACGACGAAATCATCGGCGTAGAAACCTATTTTGGCGTGGCGTTCCGCTGTCGATCAGTGGTGCTGACCACGGGCACGTTCCTGGGCGGGATCATCTGGGTGGGCAACAAGTCGATGCCCGCCGGTCGCGCCGGGGAATTCGCCGCCGTGGGGCTGACGGACACCCTGAAACGGTTGGGCTTCGAGACCGATCGCCTGAAAACCGGCACGCCCGCCCGGGTCGATCGGCGATCGGTGGACTTCAGCAAAATGGAACCCCAACCGCCCGACCCCGATAACCGCTGGTTTAGCTTCGACCCAGCAGCTCACATTGAGCGGGATCAAATGAATTGCTATTTGACCCGCACCACCGCCGAAACCCATCGCCTAATTCAAGAAAACCTGCATTTGTCGCCGGTCTATGGCGGCTGGGTCGATGCCAAGGGCCCGCGCTATTGCCCCAGCATTGAGGATAAAATCGTGCGCTTTGCCGACAAGGAATCGCACCAAATTTTCATTGAACCGGAAGGGCGAGAAATCCCGGAACTCTACATTCAAGGCTTCTCAACGGGCTTGCCGGAACGCTTGCAAATTGCCATGTTGCGATCGCTGCCGGGACTGGAAAATTGCACAATGTTGCGCCCGGCCTACGCGGTGGAATATGACTATTTGCCCGCCACCCAGTGCTATCCCACGATGATGACCAAAACCGTGGAAGGCCTGTTTTGTGCGGGACAAATTAACGGCACGACGGGTTACGAAGAAGCAGCCGCCCAAGGGTTAGTCGCGGGCATCAACGCAGCTCGTTTGGCACAACAAAAACCGCCGATTATTTTGCCGCGTGAAAGCAGCTATATTGGCACGCTGCTCGATGATTTGTGCACGAAAGAATTGCGCGAACCCTACCGAATGCTGACCTCGCGATCGGAATATCGGCTGTTGTTGCGATCGGACAATGCCGATCGCCGGTTAACGCCCTTGGGTCGCGAAATTGGCTTGATTGACGATCGCCGCTGGGATCTGTTCCAAACCAAACAGGCGAATATTGCCGCTGAACAGGAACGGCTGCAAACCTCGCGGGTTAAGGAAAACGACCCGTCAGCTCCGGCGATCGTGGCGGCCACAGGCGGCCCGATCAAAGGCTCCGTAACCCTGGCGGAATTGCTGAAGCGGCCGGGCTTCCACTACGAACAATTGGCGGAGTTTGGGTTAGGCAATTCTGACCTCGATCGCGCCGAAGCGGAAGGGGCAGAAATCGAAATCAAATATTCCGGTTACATCCAACGCCAACAACGACAAATCGAGGCGATCGCCCGCCAAGAAAATCGCCGCTTGCCGGAAAATTTGGATTACCAGGCGATCGACACACTCTCGAAGGAATCGCGCGAAAAGCTAGCAAAGGTGCGTCCCCTCACGGTGGGGCAAGCATCGCGAATTGGCGGCGTAAACCCAGCGGATATCAATGCGCTATTGATTTATCTGGAACTGCGCGATCGGCAACCGGCAACCACAATCACAGCTTAGTGATTGGAGTAAACTTAGAAGGTTGGTGTTGGGTTTCGTACCTCAACCCAGCCTACTGAATACTGAGAGATTTTTTTGGGTCTCATACTTCAACCCATTTTCTCGATTTTAGTAAGAAATTTCCATTAAATTATGGGACGTATCTTATATTAGATTGTCTCTGATACTCAATCCCTTGAATCAAAATACAATGAACATTTTCTTAGATACCAATGTCTTTCTGTCTTTTTATCGTCTTTCAGACGACGATATCGAGGAATTAAGGAAATTAAGTGCTCTTTTGGTAAAAGATACGATCAAGCTCTATATTCCAGAACAGGTAGTTAGTGAATTTGACCGAAATCGTGACAACAAAATTGCAGAAGCTGTGGATGAATTCAAGAAGCAGAGACTAGACTTTGCATTCCCTGCATTTATTCGAGAATACAGTGAATGGAATGAAATGAGAGAGCTACAGAAGAAATACTCCATCCTGCATAGGGATCTTTTGAAAAAAGTTGAAGAAGATATTCAAAGTAGAAATTTGGCAGCAGATAAAATAATTCAAGAGCTATTCAATAAGGGTATTAAAATATTACAACATTCAAGTATTGTGGAAAGCTCTAAATTACGCGTTGCACTGGGAAATCCTCCTGGGAAAAACGGTTCTCTAGGAGATGCAATTAATTGGGAATCGCTGTTACAAGAAGTTTCAAGTGATGAACCTCTACACTTTATAAGTAGAGATAGAGACTTCTCTTCGCCAATTGGCAAGGATCGATTTAATTCTTATTTACTTGAAGAATGGAAGCAAGCCAAACAATCAGATCTTGTTTACTATACAAAGCTTTCAGATTTTTTCAAGAAGAATTTTCCAGACATTCGTTTAGCTTCTGAATTAGATAGAGAGATTCTGATTCAAAGACTTTCTGAAAGCTCTTGTTTTAAAGAAACTCATGAAATTATTGAAAATTTAAATCAATATTCTGACTTCACTAATGAAGAAGTTGATTCAATGATTTTTTCTGCAATCTCAAATGATCAAATATACCGAATCATTAGAGACTCAGATGTCAAAAATTTTTGCCTCAGAATAATTAAAGGACGAGACAATGATTTAAATAGAGAATATTTAGATCGTTTAAATTCTTTTCTTAAAGATCCTTTTGAGGACGATGACTTTTTCCCATTTTAGCTAGCGTTACTAGCTAGTAGCAGTAGGGTGGGAACTGCCCACCTCATAATCTATCGTTCTGCACATCCGATCACCTTTGGCAGAGGGTCATCATGGATTGGAAGATAGATAACACCTGGGCTAGAGGGTGGTGGGCAATGCCCACCCTACTAGCTTTTTGTCAGTGGTCAATGGAGATTTACTCATGCAAAGCTTTCGAGTCAGCGCCTCAAAAGTTGCGATCAATGAGAACCAAATCTCAGCCTTCTGCCAGCGCTGGAAAATCACGGAATTTTCATTGTTTGGGTCAGTCCTAAGAGACGATTTCCAACCCGAAAGTAGTGATATTGATGTGCTTATTTCGTTTTCCCCGGATGCGCATTGGACACTGTTCGACTGGGCAGATATGGAAGATGAAATTCAACAAATTTTCCAACGAAAAGTTGATCTAATCAGTCGCCGAGGACTAGAGCGCAGCCGCAATGAGCAACGCCGTCAAGCCATCCTAGATTCTGCCCAAGTGATTTATGCAGCCTCGTGAACCAAACTACCTACGAGATATGCTAAACGCTGCACAATTGGCGCAAAGCTTTGTGCAGGGTATTGACTGGGAAGTATTTGAACAAGATTTAATGCGCCAAGCTGCGGTCATTCGTCAGCTTGAGATCATTGGTGAAGCCGCTCGTGGAATTTCTACTGAAACTCAAGCAGCTATTCCGAGCATTCCTTGGGCTAAAGTGATTGGGATGCGAAATCGCCTGATTCATGAATATGATGCGATCGATCTCGAAGTCGCATTGCCGGGGCTAATCACTGCCGTAGAACAAGCCATTACCTAATTTCCAGGGGTTAACTCGATCGCGTTGGTTGTGCTCAACCGGGTAGCGAATCCAGCAAAGCAGTCAACATTCGGCCTGGATCGGCTTTCAGCTTCACCGCCACCAGACCCAACAAACCACTAGCCGCTAAACCCAAAAACCAACCACCCACTGGCCAAGGCACATCTGCCACGCCATAGCAGTAGAGCGCAGCGAAAGCCAGTCCCAAAAGCCCCAGAACAGTGCCGCCCCAAAATCGCTGCCAAGTCGTCAAGTTCTGGTTTGGATTAAGATCATCAGGTTGCATCTTCATCGGTTCACCGGACAATAATAGGTGGACGATCGGGCGTTAAGTCCTGATCTGCTTCTCCAATGTAGCGAAACTCAGCTCAGGATTGTGTCCCCAAGTTCAAGATTCATAGATCAAATGGACTTTTCGTTTCAATGTACCTACTGTCATGAAGTGCATGAAGGATCACCAAGCTTTGGGTTCACAGCGCCCGATCCCTACGTGGCACTTAGCGAGGAACAGAAGCAGTCGATCGCTTCGCTGACCGATGATCTATGCGTGATTCGCTATGAAAATGGCACAGTCGATCGATTTGTCCGAGCAGTGCTGGAAGTCCCCATTCATGGCATTGATCGCCCCTTTCTCTGGGGAATTTGGGTCTCAGCAAGTGAGCAGAGCTTTGATCGCTATGTTGCCACGTTTGATGACCCGATTGAGGGCGATGGTTTCTTTGGGTGGATCTCAAATCGCATTCCTGAATATCCCGTGGAGTCGATGCGATCGGGCGATGTTTACATCCAAATAGGTCAGCAGCGCCCCAAAGTCCTGCTTCATCAGCCTAAGCAAGAAATTGATCAACTATTCATCGATCAGCAGCAAGGAATTCCAGTCGATCGCGCCCAATTCCTAACCGAAAAGCTTTTGCATAAGCTTTAAAATATCAAGGTATGTCAAGTCACGTAGAAAATAGCAATAATGAATCAACGATGAATAAAGATTCAAACAAATATGAATATCTTTTCAGATTAAAGTGCATCATGTAAAATCGGTTCATCAAAAATATCGAAAACTATTCTCCATGCACATGCACACATTGGACAAGTGGCAACACACTCACAACTTTTTGGTTGATCATAATCAAGCCGAAAAAAATACAAAAATTGTCTTGCTGCTGACTACAATCACCATGGCAGCCGAAGTTATTGCTGGACTAGTTTTCGGCTCAATGGCACTTCTGGCTGACGGTTGGCATATGGCAACCCATGCCGCAGCGTTTGGAATCACGGTCTTTGCCTATCAGTATGCTCGCAAGAATGCCAACAATCCCAAGTATACTTTTGGCACTGGTAAAGTCAGTATTTTGGGTGGTTTTACTAGCGCTATTGCATTATCTGTCATTGCTTTATTAATGATCATTGAATCATCAATACGTCTATGGCAACCTCAAACAATTCATTTTGATGAAGCTATCTATGTAGCAATCTTTGGGCTACTGATCAACCTTTTGAGTGCAATGTTATTACAAGACCATCATCAACATTCCCATGATCACTATCATCATGATCATGATCATCACCATCACGATTACAATCTCCGTGCTGCTTACATACACGTACTAGCTGATGCCTTAACTTCCGTGCTTGCCATTATTGCTTTGCTAGCTGGTAAGTTTTTAGATTGGATTTGGCTAGATGCGGTAATGGGCTTAGTTGGTGCTGTCGTCATTACCAAGTGGGCCTATGGATTGGTGAAAGATACTGGTTTGATTTTGTTAGATGGCTCGCCAGACAAAGAAGTTAAATTAGCCATTATTGATGCGATCGAGCAAAACTTAGACAACCGAGTTACCGATTTGCATGTTTGGAATCTCAGTCAGCAACATTTAGCAGTGACCATTTCGCTCGTCACTCATCATCCTCAGCAGCCGGAGCATTATAAGAACTTACTAAGCCATATTTCTGCTCTATCCCATGTTGTGGTTGAAGTAAACCAATGCCAGGATGAGCTTTGCTCAGACTAAGATAAGAAAGTGGCAGTTTTTCATCGCATTGCATCGCAATATTGCAACGCAATGGCTGTTCAGAAACCAATCTAAGTCCACTGTTGCATCAGCCATTGCATTGTTTCCCCTTGGCTCTCCTGTTGGCTTCGTTGCAAGGATTCGGAAACCAGGGCGATCGACAAGTTGGGTAAGACTGCGGACGTTTCAATCATGCCGCTACGACCTTGATCAATCCCAAATGCCATCACTTGGGATTGCACCGAATCCACCACCCAATATTCCTGAATTCCTAACTGTTCATACAACAGTCGCTTAAATCCCAAGTCTGTATTGAGGGAACTGGCGGCAATTTCGATCACCAACGTGGGCGGCGCATACTGATCCAGATCGACGATCGCATTATTGGCCGGTGGCAAGCGGCGATCGGCCCCCAAATAAAATGCAATGTCCGGCTGGGCTTCCCGTTCTCCTGGTTTCTGGAAGCTTGTGTTTGTGTAACCATGAACTCGTATGCCTTGCTGCATGGCATACAACAAAATGATTGCACTCAGCAATGTGTTATCTCGTCCGTGCAGTGGCCCAACTGGTGACATATCAATCAAAAACCAACCATCGTGATAAAAGCATCGAGCCGCTGCGGGTTCGGGGTGATCGGCTTGCTGGCGAAAATCTGTCCAGGAGCCAGCCAGCCAGCCTTCGTCCAAGGAAGCAGCGATTGGGTTCGGTGCGATCGTTGCAAGATCGATCATGGATTGTTAGCCTCAGTGCGATCGCCTTATTTGATTATGACTCAAGACTTTAATGCATCTAGATTGGACTTCTTGACCAAGAACAAGGTTCTAAGCTGATAGCTGTGAATTGATAAGCTATTACTTTACAAAATTTATATTCTTCCTGCTGAAAAACCAACTCTAGAAAAAAGTTAGTCTCAACATAGACACTGATCATGCAACCAGAACCTCATGCTCAATTTTTCCTCCTTGAATAGCTGAATAAAGCCCCGATTCCAGAATCCAGCTTTGAGACTCATCCAAGTCACTCGGCTCTGGATTGGCATAGATTAGTGTTGCCAACCAAGTGGAAACAATTAAGACCAGGCTTTGCCCAGCGACTTGATCTTTAGAAATATTGGCACGATCAAAGTAGGGCTGAAGAATTGACTCTGCGTTGATGATGTAATCAGGTTCTCGGAGCGATGGGATAGACTCTGCATCACACCAAAGATAAAAATGATCTAAGAATGCAAATAGGAAATAAGGCACGTTGGGCTGATCGCCATGGGCTAACAGATTCTGGCGAAACTGAGCAACCCAACTAGGCGATTTTTGGCGGTAGCGTTTGACTTCAACCATCAGCACCAAACGCCCATCTGCACCGCGCACAACCAAATCTGCTTGCATTTAAGGAGTTCCAGTTAATAGTCCAAGCACAACTCTGACCAGAAGTGCCTAGCTCCAGTATCGCTGATCCCATGGGGTCAGCATAAAAGTACAGATGCCGACCTAGGAGCGATCGGCATCTGCTGGTTAACGAGTTTTGAGGCAAATCGCGATCGCGTTACCTGATCGCCCCTTTCAGTTGGGTTTTCGCGGCGGCGATCGCCTCGTCCAGTTTGCTGGCATCGCGGCCGCCCGCTTGGGCCAGGTTGGGTTTGCCGCCACCGCCGCCGCCGCAGAGTTTGGCGATCGACCCGATGAATTTGCCCGCTTGCAGGCCCTTGGCGATCGTCGCTTTGCCGAAGGCTGCCACCAGGCTCACTTTGCCGTCATCGGTAGCCGAAGCCAGCACCACCGCTGCGCCGTCGCCCAGCTTTTGGGCCAGCCGATCGCCCGCAGTGGTCAGGGAAGCCGCATCGACCCCATCCAACCGCGCCACCAAAATGCGGAAGTCGCCGATCGCCTCGGCCTGGCTGGCCAAGCTGTCGGACTTGGCGATCGCCAGTTCCGCTTTCAGGGCATCCAGTTGCTTTTGGCTGGTTTTCAGCTCCTCTTGCAGGGTACTGACCCGATCGAGCACTTCCTCGGGCTTGACCTTGAACCGATCGCTCAGGTCGCGCACCACCCGATCGCGCAGGTTCAAATAGTCCAAAATTGCCGGGCCCGACACCGCCTCAATCCGTCGGATGCCGGAAGCCACGCCCGCTTCGGAAATAATCTTGAATGCGCCGATCTCCGCCGTGTTGCTGACGTGAGTGCCGCCGCACAGCTCCATGGACACGCCGGGGAAGTCCACCACGCGCACCACATCGCCATATTTCTCGCCGAACATGGCCGTTGCGCCCTTGGCCTTGGCATCGGCGATCAGCATTTCCGCCACCACCGCGCCGTGGGCTTCCGCAATCCAGGTGTTCACTTGGCTTTCCACCTGGGCCACCTCATCGGCGGTCAGGGGGCGGGGGCAGTTGAAGTCAAACCGCAGTCGATCGAAGTCCACCAGCGAACCGGCTTGGGAAATGCTGGGGTCAATCAGCGCCTTCAGGGCCGCTTGCAACAGGTGGGTGGCGCTGTGGTTGGCTTGGGCCCGGCGGCGGCAGGCTTGATCGATCGTGGCGGAGAGGGTTTGGCCCGCTTTCAGGGTTCCGCGCTCGACTCGCCCGAAATGCACAAAAAAGTCCGATTCTTTTTTGACATCGGTGATTCGCACCAACAAATCATCGCCGCTGAAGTAGCCGCGATCGCCAATTTGTCCCCCCGATTCCGCATAGAAAGGCGTGCGATCGAGCAGAATTTGCACCTCGTCCCCGGCGCTGGCAGTTTCTACTACTTTGCCCGCTACCAAGAGCGCTTCCACTTGGGCGGTGCTAGCGCTGTTTTGGTAGCCCAAAAATTCGGTTTTTTGGACTTTTTCGGCGAGGGAGTCGATCGAGCCTTGGACAGTCAAATCGATCGTTTCGTGGGCGGCGCGGGCCCGTTCCCGCTGCTTCTCCATCTCCACTTCAAACCCATCCACATCCACGGAAATGCCCTGCTCTTCGGCAATTTCCTGGGTCAATTCCAGCGGAAAACCAAAGGTGTCGTAAAGAACGAAAGCATCGGCTCCCGAAATTTGTTGGGGATTTTTCGCCAGAATTTCTGCCAGCAGTTTCTCGCCCCGTTCCAGGGTTTTCAGGAATTGGGCTTCTTCCCGTTGCAATTCTGATTTGATGTAGTCGGCCCGATCGCGCACATTTGAATAAATCGCTTCCGATAAGACGATCGCCGTTTCGGCCACTTTTGTGGTGAATTCACCGGCAATCCCAATCAGGCGGCCATGACGCACTACCCGCCGAATCAACCGCCGCAGAATGTAGCCCCGACCGAGGTTAGAAGCCGTTACCCCATCAGCAATCAAATGCACCACAGCACGCACGTGATCGCCAATTACCTTTAGGGAAACCTTGGTTTTTTCATCGGCTTTGGCGTAGTCCACCTGGGCAATATCAGCCGCCGTTTTGATGATCGGGAAAATCAGATCCGTTTCATAGTTGTTCGGCACTTTTTGCAGGATTTGGGCCATCCGCTCCAAGCCCATTCCGGTGTCGATATTTTGGTTTTGCAGGGGCGTGAGGTTGCCGTCTGCATCGCGGTTATATTGCATGAACACCAAGTTATAAAACTCGATGAACCGCTCATCATCTTCTAGGTCAACTTCGCCTTCTTGGTTAGGAAAAAAGTCGTAGTAGAGTTCCGAACAAGGGCCACAAGGGCCGGTGGGGCCAGAGACCCAAAAGTTATCGGCCTCGCCCATCCGCTTAATCCGATGTTCGGGCACACCGACTTGATCGCGCCAGATCGCAAAGGCTTCGTCGTCACTTTCAAACACACTAACGGCGATGTTTTTGGGATCTAAACCAAAGCCCACTTCGGGATCGGTGGAGAGTTGCCAAGCCCAGGCGATCGCCTCTTTTTTGAAATAGTCCCCGAAGCTAAAGTTGCCCAACATTTCAAAGAAAGTGTGGTGGCGCTTGGTGCGGCCCACGTTTTCAATGTCGTTGGTGCGGATGCATTTTTGGGAAGTCGTGGCGCGGGGTGTGGCGGGCGCTTGCTGGCCCAAAAAGATCGGTTTGAAGGGCAACATCCCGGCGATCGTCAGCAACACCGTCGGATCTTCCGGAACCAGGGAGGCGCTGGGCAGGCGCTTGTGGGCCTGGGCCTCGAAGAAAGCCAGGAATTTTTCGCGAATTTGGGAACCGCTGAGGGGGGCTGGCGACGGCATAGGGCGGGGGTAAGCAGGGCGATCGGGGACGGGAAATAGTTGCGAAAACCAGTCTATGAGTTTAACTCAAGTCGGGGCGACGCTGGTTAACTCCAGGACTCGTTGATAAAACCAATGGTTACGATCGCGCGTTTCCTGCAAACTTTCGGGATAGGTGCGGCATTGTTTTAAAAAGCGTTGCCAGCCCGTCACATCGCAGGTGAAGCGATCGTACCGACGACGATCGATCCAGGTTTTTCCCAGTAATTTCAGTTGCCAACCGGCGGGCCGCCACCGCTCGATCGGGAAAATGCCCGGCTGATGTTTCAGGGTGTGGGTTTTGCTGGTGAACGGAAAGGCCAAAACCCTCCGCCCCAACAATGTTCCCCAATAGGCTCCATGGTAGGAACTGGTGAGAATGGTTTCGCCGGATCCGAGGAAATTGAGAACCGTTTCAAAATCCGTTTCCTCGTTGGTCATGCGGGGAAAATCGGGGAAATCAATCTGGAATTTTTTGTGGGAAAACACCACAAATTCATGGCGAATCAGCCTCGGTTGGTCAAAGGCGGGATGCAGGCAACTGGCACAGGGCAGCCAATGGTAACCCAAGCCCAAATTCTCCACATGGGCATCCCGCAACCCCACTAAATCAAACCCATCCAGATAGGTTCGATAGTCAAAATTTTGAATTTGTTGGGGTGTAAATTTGCCGTAAATCTGCTGACCGGGGCCCCAGGCAATTAGTTTGTTTCGATCGGGCGATTGTTGTCGTTGCTGAACCAGGGCTTGGATTGCCTTTTGAAAGCGATCGAACAATAGGCCGCCTCCACCCACCACATGCACGATCGGGCGATCACCGAATAATAATTCTGCTTGGGTTTGGTCGCGGGTTTCTGGATCTAAGCGGCGCAGATCGATCGCCTGTTGATCGGCGGCTAGGGTCAAATAACGACTCGGAGCCGCGAGCAAATCACCAATATTTTTAGGGTCAATGACATGCCAATTGAGTAACTGCCAAGCATCAGCAACAGGGGTATCCATAGGCTCCGGGCGGCTGCCGTAACTCCGTGAAGGGATGATTCCCATTTTCCAAAGCGGCCCCCACCTAGCGGGACTGAATTCGGAAATTACTGAGCACCCCTTCCAAAACCGCATCCCGATGCCAAAGGGAATCGCTGTCGATCGCCACCACGTAGGTTTTGCCCTGGCGCGTGTACAGGGCAACGATCGAAGCCAGGGATGGATTATCGATCGTATACAGTTGCCAGCGCCGGTTCCGATAGCGTCGTTCTCCAAGCGATCGGGTGGGGTAAGGGAGCGATCGCAACACTTCCGCCGTGGACTGTTGGGCCACCGACACCGCCAACACCCGCCCCGTGGCAAACCCGCTGCCATCCACCTCACTCCAAACCGGAGCCAGCCCTTGCATACTCAAGCGCCAACCCGCTGGAATCACCATACTGATCCCGAGATTGTTGGCTGTGGCCGGCGTGAACCGCAGGGTCTTGGGCACTTCAAATTGCGTCCGCATTTGCGACACACAGGTCGCATTGGGGGCACGATCAGGCGCTTGCAAAAACCCTCCCATAATTTGGCTCACGCAATCGGAACTCCCGAACACCGCGTGACTCAGACCCGGCAGCACGTAGCGATAGTGGCGATCCAACCCCCGGGCCACCCGTTCCGCAAACTCCGGCGGCGTGACCTGATCCAACTCCCCAGACAACAGCAACGAGGGCACAGAGCTGCGCACCGGTTGATTCGCCTTAGGAGCCAGGGCCGGCACTTGCCAGGTTTGACAGGTGCGCAACAGTTCCTCAGGCGCTTGGAGCAGGGCCGGGGCAATTTCCGGATATACACCGCTGGCATCCACTTCCGCCAAGGTAAATCCGCCATCTTCCGAACACATCACGGAGTTATAAACCCCATCGGCCTGGCTTTTGCTAAACAGCAACAGCGGCAACACGCGCAAAATTCCCGCATAGCTGTTTTGGCGAGTTTCCCGCAGGGCCTGGGGCAACTTGGGAATGCTGGCGGAGGAATAAAACGCCGTGCTGACAGCAGAAATGAACCCATCCCCATCCAACAACACGGGAACCGCCAGCCGATTCGGATCCAAATTCTCGATCGAGAGCCGGCCTTCCAACAAATCCTGAAGCTCCCCATAGTTGGGCAACTGAATCACCTGGGGGCGCGCCCGCAGCTTGGCCACGGCTCCCAAAAAGTCCTGTTCAAGGGTGGTGTAGGTGGGACCACAAAGGCGATCGCGCCGACAAGCTTCAAAAAACCGCCGCAGGGCCCGATCGGTATTGCGCGGTAAATGCACAATGAAGCTGGTATCCAGGGGCGCAACGGAATCCAAAATCACCGATCGCAGGCGATCGGGAAAATCGCGCATCAGGTGCTGGGCCAACATCGTCCCGTAGGACACCCCATAGAAATTGAACTGCCCCCCGTAGCCCGCCGCCTGCACCACCAAGGGCACATCCGCCGCACTTTCTAGGCTGTTGTAGGCCGCCAAATCCACGCCGGAATTCTTGAGCCGATCGCGACAGCCCGCCACGGCCGCTTGATAGCGATCGCGCAGGGCCAGTGAGTCGGGAAACCGCGCATTTTGCACCTTGAAATCATAGACTTCTTGGCAAAACAAAAAGGGTTCTGAATAGCGTGTGCCCCGTTGATCGAACAAAATAATGTCCCGATCGCGCATTCCCGCTAACGAGGGCAAAAAGGCCGGCAACAACTCCAACATTGATCCACCCGGCCCCCCTTGGGCCATCACCAGCGGATCCGGTTGCGGGTTGGCACTCTTGCTTTTTAAGATTGCCACCCCCAGACGAATGGTTTTTCCGGTGGGATTACTGTGCCGCTCGGGCACGGTCACCATGCCGCAGCGCACCGTTTCTCGGGCAAACTCCGGCGGCAGGGTAAAGGGGCAATTGTTCGGCTCGAAAGTGGGCGCGAAGCTGGAATTAGCGCTGGAGTTGGGTGTGGAATTGGGGGCGGAATTTAGGTCAGGGCCGCTGGAATCTGGCGCGATCGGGGGTGCAGCCGGAGCATTGGGTTGCAGCAGCGGCTCGATCGCCTGAATCGTTTGACCCGCCTCTTGGGCCAACGATCGAGAAGCCATGGGCAACGTTGTGATCGTTGTGGCACAGGCGGCCAACAACATCACCAACCGCCGATGCCAATTGCGCGATCGCCGCGTTCTCACCCCTGAAGTCGTCATGTTTTTGTATTGACTCCGCAACGTTGACCCCATGAGTTAAGGCAGCCGCGCTACTACTGTAGAAATTTGGTTTAGAAATTTTCTCGTTGGGGGCGCGAATCTTGTAGGGGTGTACGGTCGTACACCCCAATCCAGAATTGCACTAACCCGCTGGAATTAGCCGATCAGATGCTTGGCCGCTGCTGCCACCCCAGCGCCGGAGGTCACTTCAGCCCCCAACTCAATCAAAGTGGCTTCCAGAGCGGCGATCGCCGTCAGCACGTCCCGATCGCTCACAAAGCCCAAGTGACCAATGCGGAAGATCTTGCCCTTCAGCGCATCCTGACCACCGGCCAAGGCGATGTCGTACTTCTTGCGCATCACCGATCGCACCTGTTCCGCATCCACGGACTGGGGCATCACCGCCGTGATCGCCGGGCTGGCGCAATCATCGGGTGCATAGAGCGGCAAATTCAGGGCCGCCACGGCCGCCCGGGTCGCGGCCCGCAACCGAGCATGACGCGCAAAAATGTTGTCTAGCCCTTCTTTCTTCATCAACCGCAAGGCCTCTTGCAGCGCGTAGAACAGGTTCACAGGGGGCGTGAAGGGGGTGCTGTTCTTGGCGGCATCCTTGCGATATTTGCCCAAATCCAAGTAGTACTTGGGCAGGGTTGCGGTTTTGTAAGCTTCCCAAGCCTTGGGACTGACGGCCACAAAGCCCAAACCGGGCGGAATCATGTAGCCCTTTTGGGAGCCGGAAGCCACCACGTCCAGGCCCCACTCATCGATCGGGACGCTGGTTGCACCCAAGCTGGTGACCGCATCCACCATCATCAGCGCACCGTGAGCCTTCACATGGCCATTGATCGCTTGCAGGTCGTTGATCACCCCCGTGGAGGTTTCGCTGTGGGTGACAATCACCGCCTTGATGCTCTTGTCGCTGTCGGCACTCAGGCGATCGGCAAAGGCTTGGGGATCCAAAGGTTTGCCCCAATCCGCCGTCAGGGTTTCCACCGTTAGCCCATAGGCCTCGGCCACCTCGGCCCAGCGTTCGCCAAACTTACCATTTGTGCCCACCAACACGCGATCGCCCGCGCTCAGGAAGTTGATGATGCCGGCTTCCATGGCCCCCGTGCCGCTCGAAGCCAAGATCAGCACATCATTTTGGGTTTGGTGCAGCCATTTCAGGTTTTCGGTCACTTCGGCCATAATCTTGCCAAAGTCGCCGCTCCGGTGACCGATCGGGTGTTTGGCCTGGGCCAGCAGCACGGGTTCCGGAACCGGGGTGGGCCCCGGAATCATCAGCATCAATTTGTTATCCATCAGCCGGATTGATTCGCTACAAAAAAGGGGTGGTTACTCAGTTGGCCGGGTTGCCGACCGGTCGCGGCTCATCAGTCACGGTTCATCGCCGGGCGATCGGCTGGGGGGACGCGATCGCCCGGTTGCCATTGCCTTGTCGCCTGTGTCATCACTACGTCGTGAATAAGTTGGATCCACGCGAGAGACCATCCGAGAGACCATTAGTGTAGAGCCGGAGTGGGAACTTGCGATCGAACAGCGCCAATAAGTCAGCTTTTGCTTACGGATTTGCTCGATCGGATTTGCTCGATCGGATTTGCTCGATCGAGCATGGCATCATCCCATCCCCATCCCATCCTTCCCGCCCACCGATCGCGCACAAACCGCCATTGCCAACCACTCCGCAACCAGGCGATCGACCCTCAACCAGCAATCCCAGGCAATCCCGATCGCGCACAAACCGCCACTCAACCAACCCAATAACCTCCATAAAGAAAGGGCCCGGCAGCGCCAGACCCTCTCCCAAACGGATTTTAAAAAACTTTCCTTGCTCACCGCCTCAGCGCCACCCCCGATCACAACAGATCAGAACTGGCGAGTTGAAAACGATCACGACTCAACTGTTGATTAGCCCCAAGCGAGCTTTGGCCAATTAGCCCTTGCTGTTTTCGCGGCTGGCGGTTTGGATGTAAAGAATCAGCAAAAAGGCAGCAGGAATTGCCACAAACAGAATGCTGGCAATGAAGCCGAGATCATTAACTTGCATGGAATGATGCCTCTAGGTGTCTTTTGAAGTGTTGGTTGACCCCGCGCTAGGGCAGGGAGCTGAGACCCAAGCCGCCAAATTGATGGCTGGGGTTGATAGATGCTGTCCAGTCTACCAAAGGCTGCTCGCTCCATTGGCTGGAAGTCGGCCGGATTGGCCCAGGGCGATCGGGCAGCGGTTTCCCAGGCACATTCCTGCACGGTTTTGAGGATACACCGGGCTAATTTGCGGTGATTGATGGCGATTAATGACGCTTGATGGCGATTGATGGCGCTTGACGGTGCTCGACCCGATCGCGGGATGATCTCAAATCAGGGGCATTCCCGCAAGCACACGAAGCAAGCGCTGATTGGGCGACTGCAAATTGGCGGTCAATCAACAAGAAATCGCCGATCAATCGACGGCTGCGCGAGTACCGAATAATACCCCACTAACCCCGGCCAACACGGAACCACTCATTATTCAGCCCGATTGCCTTGCTTCAGGGGCGATCGCGTGCTAGGACTAGGCGGGGTGGTTGCGGACAATCCGCCATTAACCAAGACTTAACCCCTGCGGGTGCTCTCTTCATGCCGTGTTTGGGCATTTTAGCGGTAACATCCTGAAGGCTCTGACCCAAAGTCTCAACCCCCAGCCGATGGTTTTAAAGCTGTCAGCTTAGGGTTAGTTACTCCGTCAAAGTCTTTTGATCTCACAGCGTTTGTTCAAGAAGATCACCCACTTAAATTCGAGTGAAATTTTCTGAACTAACACTGCTGTTGCTGCTGATCATGATTAACCATGCCCAAACTCAAGATCTGAATCCTCTGAATCATTCTTCAATTAGCCCCCAAAGAATTAGCCCTCAAAGCCTTTCTCAGAAATTCTCAAAAGATTTTCTCAGCACCAAACATCATCTTGATCAAGTCCTTCCGCAGGATTGACAACACCTCCAAAAGCTTAAGGATCATAGACTTTCGCTTGCTTTAATTGCGTTGCAATTGCATTGATGCCAAAGAGCCAGGAATCTCAACAGGATTCAACAGCCCTCTAGAGGCATTTAGAGACATTGATGCAAAAATGCTGCTGAAAATGTCGCGTTCAACCGACCAATTGCCTGTTACTCAGGATTTCAAGATAGGTTTGCATCGGCTTCAAAATAGATTGGCTTGCGGTAGGCTGGTTTACTTCCCAGGCAAACCATGCGCCATTCAAGGGTGATGTAATTCAAGGGCAATTAACAAGGGCAATTAATGAATTGATTAATAAATTGATTAATCGTCTGGCTAACGAGCTAGTCTAATTAGTCTGTTTGATTACTCAATTCATTGATTTATGAGTCGTTAGAAATTCATCCGGATCTGATCCCCCATTCTGGATGAACTAACTATGGGCAGCCGCCAGACTCAACGATCGATTGTTGCTGATTTTCTCTGATTTTGAGGGTCACGAATTTCAGTTCTGCCATCGTTAAAAAAGTCACCCCCATTGCACCAGTTTTACGGAGAGGGGTAATCCTCCCTGCTGCCCCTAGCACATTGCCGAATCACAAGCAAATTGCTAGAACCTTGGGGGATTTGGGTTTCCTGAAACCCAGACCATGCTGGGGGATCACATCGTGTATCAGGGTGCAGCCCACTAGCTCAACTATCCATTTCTGCTTAACTGCGCTCACTCACTGGTTTTGATGAACGCTTTCCAGCCCCAGCACCGTCCTGATCCACCGGTACAACGCCGACCCAGGTTGCGTCCCAAGCAACTGCCGAAGTCTGCGTCCTATCGGTCGATCGCCCTGGAAAGCCTGTTCAAGCTGTCCGTTAACAGCCTGTTGGCGCTCATTGCGATCGCGGCGCTGGTGCAGTGGATCCCGCTCTATGCCACCCGTCGGGCAGAATTACGGCAACTGCAAGCGGAAGTGCGCCTGGTGGAAACCCGAGTGCAAACCTTGCGATCGGAAATGACCCAAAACTTTGACCCCGCACGCAATCGAGCCACCGTTGAAGCGGAAACGGGCCGCGTGCCCCTCAATCAGCGGCCGGTGCGGTGGCAGCCCGATCGCCCCAGTCAGCCCGACTTTGAAGAAGGGGACGGCCTGCCCTAGGCAATCCTGAAAATTGCTCCGCCACCCGCTGCTTCCTTGGGCCGATCGGTCAGCCGCCATGGGCCCTGCGGTAGCATTAGCCATGGTTCACAAATCGCAATGATTTCCTTAGGTTCCTATGGCTATTCAAGTGGGCGATCGCGCGCCGGATTTTTCCCTGCCAGCTCAAACGGGCGAAACCATTACCCTGAGTCAGTTTGCGGGTAAGCAACCTGTCGTGCTCTACTTTTACCCCAAAGACGACACGCCCGGTTGCACGATCGAAGCCTGTGCTTTCCGCGATAGCTACGAAGCCTTTCAAGGGGCCGGCGCAGCAGTGATCGGCGTGAGCAGCGACTCCGTGGATTCCCACAAAACGTTCGCGGAAAAATATAGTCTGCCCTTCGCCCTCGTGAGCGATCGCGATGGGGCCCTGCGCAAGGCCTACGGTGTCCCAAACACGCTGTTTGTGGTTCCGGGCCGGGTTACCTACGTCATCGACAAAGCGGGCATTGTGCGCCACCAGTTCAACGATCTGTTGAATGCCAAGGGCCACGTGACCGAAGCGCTCAAAATTGTGCAAGGGTTGGGCTAGCCCCCCGAAGGGTCACCCCCGGGATCATTTCCATCCCAAACCGCTATCCTAGACAACCATCACCGGCGACACGACAAGCACACTCATCATGGCAACCATCACCGATCTCTCAGTCAAAACCATTGACGGCGAAGACCGTGCCCTCAGCAGTTATCAAGGGCAGGTGCTTTTGATTGTGAACGTGGCTTCCTATTGTGGCTACACGCCGCAATATCAAGGACTTCAGGCCTTGCATGAAAAATATAGCGCCCAAGGTCTGCGGATTTTGGCCTTTCCTTGCAACGATTTTGGTTCCCAAGAACCCGGAACCAATGACCAAATTAAGACCTTCTGCTCAACGCGCTACAGCGTGACTTTTGAGCTGTTTGACAAGGTACATGCCAAGGGAGCCGAGCAACACCCGCTCTATGCCCGCCTGACCTCGGGAGCCGAGCCGACTGGGGATGTGGCCTGGAACTTTGAAAAGTTTCTGATTGGTAAAAATGGCGAAATTCTGGGTCGTTTCCCCAGCCGCATCGCACCGGATTCGGCTGAATTGATCGGCGCGATCGAGCAGGCCCTGGCTGCCTAAATCAGATCTGAATTGAGTGCTTCATTCAAGCTTTGTGATTGCTTGATTCTTGATGCCTCATGCTTGATTTTGCTGCTTGATTGCCGCTGCTTGATTGCTACGGTTTGATTTTTGATGGGCATTACTTTTTGATGGACATTACAGTGAGGATAGGAACTTTTTCGATAGTCCCTATCCTTCTCTGTGATCTCTTGATGTAATCTCTCGATCGCCCGTTGAGCTGCTCCTGATTTAGCCATTCTTGAGCCATTGATCGCCATCCCTCGGAACGAATCCAATCGCAACCAGCTTCTTCAGCATTCTCCAAGACCATCTCTAAGCGTTTGTTTGCACTTTTCCCGATCGCCCGCTGAGCATTCCGGCTAACCCTACTCTGCTTAATGACTGTTTGCACTGGTCGTTGATGATTGGTCAATCCAAGGACAATCCTATGGCTCCAAATTCTCGGAACTACTCCCTTAGCAACCCTGGGCTAGGGATCCTCTCATTGGCTTTGGGTCTTGGTTTGGGAACAATGGGAGCGATGGGATCATGGGCCGCAATACCCACCCCAGCCACGCCTAAATCCACTACATTTGATCAACAGGAAGTTGACCAATCGCGCTTCATTGCGATTGCGCAGCCCCTCGGTACGGATTCTTTTAAGCTCTTGGTTTTGGAGCAAGTGTCTAACCAGCGGCTTTGCTGGGCCGAAAGTGGAAGCTACCCCGTAGTGGTTGATCCATTGCTGGTTAACTTCAATTTCACGGGCATTTGTGGACGCAGCATTGATAGCAATGGCTTCTCTGTGCGAGTAGCCAAACGTGATTTAGGGCTGCAATATTCCCTCCGTCTCAGCCGCCGATTTAATTCAGTGGTGTTGCAAGGAGTGCCCTTCGGTGCCAATGGTGGCCCGGTGATGGACATTGCCAGCACCCGAGGATTCACTTCTGGATTTTTGAAGCTGCAACTTTTTCCCGGATGGCGATTTACCAAACGCTCCTATCAAGGCCGCCCCTTGGGCCATGTTTACTTCACCAACGATTCTTTTGATTCGGCGGTGACCCCCAAGGACAACCCGGAGCGATCGCCTGAGAAGCCTCAGCCTGCGGTCAATTGAACCGAAGCAAGGCTCAATAAGGCTCAATTCTGTTCATGGGCGATCGCTGTCAATTTCGCTGCCAATTGCACGGTCAATTTCGATCGCCTTCTTGTCCGCCTCAATGGTGATCGCGATGGTGCAATTGATGGGGCAATTATGGTGCGGTCTCGGGTTCGATTCCCGATCGCCCGATTTCCGGTGACCCGATTTCCGATTCCGATTGGGTTGACAACTCAGGCTCAAAAACCTGAGAAATTTGAGACCCAGACCACTCCGCAATCAGGGATTCTGCCCGATCGGGATTGGTGTAAATCAGTTCCAGCAAGGCCCCAGGATCTTGACCGATCGCCCGGGCATAGAACCCCACTTCGGCCATAATTCGCCCTTCCGACTGTCGCAAATACATCGACAAGCAGTGATGAGCTTGATTGTTGCGGCTGCGTTGGGTTCGGAAAAAAGCCAACGCCGACAGCAACCGGTCTTCATAGGGGGCCAAAGGACGCAGGGAGATCGGCTCGGGGGTTGAAGGCTCCATGGCTCGGGGGGGTGAAGTGAAAAAGCAACCGCTCAAACATCCCTAGGGCGTTTTGATCAGCTCGCGGCTCTGGGTTTTTGGGGCGATCGGGGCCGAAAGGGCCGCCTCCAACGAGCTGCGGCCCAACCGACGCTCCAAAATTCGCATCACTTCCCGGCCGAAATCATTGCTGTTGCTGCGCCAAGCTTCCAGGCACACTTCCCCAAAAAACGACCCCAACGGTTCCGGATTCCAGAGCAGCTTCCGCGCCGTCCAAGGCATCAGGCTCATGGGGTCATAACCGGGTTTCAGAATTTCCTTCTTGAGGGCATATTCTTCCAGGTGAGTATGGGGTTGCAAACCAATGAAGAAAATTGCTGGCTCCACCTTGTCAGCCCCAAAAACTTCCTCCAGGGCCCGATGATAGGCGATGGTTTGGCGAATGGTTTCATAGGTTTCATCAATCACATTGAAGGAGTAATTAACCGAAACCACATCCTCAAAACCAGCCGCTTTTAGGTCACGACAATTTTGCAGAACCGTGCGCAAGTTATAGCCCATTCGCATTTTGCGCACCAGTTCTTGGGATCCGCTAGTAATCCCAATTTCAAAATAGTTCATGCCCGTTTTCACCATCAGATCACAGAGTTCTGGATCAAGGTTATCGGCGCGAATATAGGCAGCCCAATGAATATCCGTCATGCCAGCCGCCAGGACATTTCTGAGCAATTCCTTGGCATCTTCAATGAAGCGCCGAGCCGGGATAAATTGGGCATCGGTGAACCAAAAGTTGCGAACACCCAATTGATAAAGCTGCTGCATTTCTGCAACCACTTCAACGGCCGGATTAATCCGAACTTGCTTACCCTCAATGACGGTATAGACGCAATAGCAGCAGTTATGGGGGCAACCGCGCTTGGTTTGCACACCGATATAAAAGTCCCGATCGCGGAAATAGTAGCTAAAGGCAGGCCAGATTGTTTGAATGTAGGCGTAGTTACAGGCGGTTTTTTCCAAGGGCGCAGGTGGTTCATGCACCAGACCCGCCCGGGGCTTCGTTTCCCCGGCAATGTAACAGCGTTCCTGGTCTAAGGACTCGCCTCGCAGCAGTTTTTCCAGCAGGGTTTCCCCTTCCCCAACGGAGACGATCGTGCCCTTGGGAAGCGATCGCTGCAACTGTTCATAAAACACACTGACGGCCCCGCCGCCCACCACCGCCCGGGCGCTGGAATTGTAGCGTCGGGCCCGGCGCAGTCCCCGCCGAATCAGGCCCTGATTGCGCCAAAGTTCCGCATAGTAGGCGCTGGTGACCCGCAAACCACCCAAGGCTCCCCGAAGCTTGATTAAGGGGTTTTTGGCGTAATAAAACTCGAAGGCATTTTGCAGCGGATTGCCACCGCGGCCGCCCACGGGTGCATAGATCTGAATGTCGCGCCAGGAAAAAACCAGCAGGGTGGGCCGGAAGGCATCGATTTCCGCATCAAGGGCCGCTTTGAAGTCCAAGGGCGGCACGGTTCCCAGGTCAAAAAGCCGCTGCTCGATCGCGGGAAACTGCTTGTGTACGTGGTCAGCGAGATAAACCACCCCGATCGGGAAGATGGGGTTACAGGGCAGTCGGACGTACAAAATGCGATCGGCCATCATCCACTTCCCTAACTGTCGCAACGGATCATTAAGGCTTGTTCATATAAGTTAACGATAGCATCAGACCTTGACCGGATTTCACCCGAGCCACCATTTCGGGCTAATTTTCTTCAAAAATTGGGCCCGCAAGAGTCGTCCCTGGAGTCTCCAGATCGTAGCGGGTGGGTCTTGTCCGTTAGCAAATGGTGACGATTCCACACCTTGAATCGTCAAGCTCCCACGATTTCGGGAGCCTTGAGCTAGCATGAAAGAATAGATCAACTGGCAATTGAACCAATTGGTAAGAGTTGATCAAATTCATAGAATTTGCAGAGAACTTCACAAGAAATTCAAGGAAGTTTGAGGGAGATTTTATTTGAATTTTTCAGAAAAATTAGGTTCTTTTCAAGACCTGTACCCAATAGAGCTTGGGTTGTGGGAGATTGCTATTGAGCCGCCACTTTCAGCTCAATTGAGACCCGTTTTAGTTGAGATTTGGTTGATCCTTAATCGAGCTTTGTCCGAGTCTTGTCAGGATCTTGATTTGGAAAATTGATGTTCGTTAGATTTTCTTAAAGATTCGAAAATTGAAAAGCCGCTCGTTGGTAATCGGGTTTACAGCTTGTCGGCAAAGGGGGTGTTAGCGTAGCAAAATCGTTCTATTCCCTTGATCTACCCTTGGCTCCTATCCCTGCAACCATGGCACAAATTATCGATCCCATTCCCAATGACGATCGGCAAAAGCTCCTTTGCTGCTACGTCAATGCCACGAGCAAGATTCAAGTTGCTCGGATCACGAACATTGCGAATTGGTACTTTGAACGGGTGGTTTTTCCGGGACAACGCTTGGTTTTTGAAGCGCTGCCAGAAGCACAACTGGAAATTCACACGGGCATGATGGCTAGCTCAATTCTTTCTGATCGAATTCCCTGTTCGGAATTGTCTTTTGAGGAAGACATGGAGAGTCTAGTTGACTCGCCCGATCGTGCGAATGAAACCGTTAATCGGGAAACCGAAACCCGTTCGGATCCGGAACCGGCCGTTTCGGTTGGGGCCTAGTGACCCATTAGTTGCTGGTCCAAAGACCGCCCAGAGGAGTAATGAGGCGGTCAGGGGGGACAGCTCGGATTGGGCTGGGTGTGATGGATACGACGCTGAAGGTGGTGCTGAGTTCTGAGGCCATGGCACTAGATGAGCAGCGCGAGACAGGCAGCGTAGATGTTAGGCTCGATGGAAGCGCTGTTATGGATCTCCGATGGTTAAGAAATGCTGTGACATTTTGTTAACTGATTGTTAATTCATCGGGTGCTCCATCTCATCTTGTCACTTCAGTCTTGAGCAACTTGAGCGAATTGATTTGAACCTGCCGGATTTTTTGTGGCTGTGGCGAATTGCCGCATGGTCAATGGGCCTGACGCTGACGGCCTATAGTTTGCTGGGTGTGACGGGAGTGGTGTTGAGGCGCGATCGCTTAGGGTCTAGCGATCGCGCCTTAGCTATGACAACGACTATGGCAACGACCCTTCCAAGCTGGCTGCGGCCGCTGCACATCACCCTGGGCATTGGGTTGGTGGCGTTGGTGTTGCTGTTGCTGGGGGTGGGAATTGTCGGCACGCTGGGGCATTTTGGCCGCTTGGGCCACTCGCCCCACCTGCTGGCGGGGTTGACCGTGGTGGGGCTGGTGGGCTTGTCGGCTTGGAGCGCGAGTCGGATTGCGATCGAGCGCCCCTGGGCCCGATCGCTCCATTGGCGCACCAATTTGGTTTTGTGCTTGGCCTTGCTGTGGGTATTGGGAACCGGTTGGACTGTGGTGCAGAAGTACCTGCCCTAGCCCTTGATTAACCCTTAATGAATGAACCCTTGATTAACCCTGTGGAGCAGCGATCGCAGTCTGATGTCGATCGCGGGCGGCGGTCAAGGCCTCTCGCACCTGCGCAAACCCCGTTCCCCCAAAGCTATTGCGGGCGGCAATCACCTGCTGAGGCGCGATCGCCCCATAGATATCGGCCTCAAACGCCGGGTGCAGCGCCTGCCATTCTTCGAGGGTCAGATCCTTCAGCAGCTTGCCCGCTTCCAAACAGGTGCGCACCACCTTGCCCACCAGGTTGTAAGCTTCCCGGAAGGGTACGCCCTTGGCGGCCAAGTAATCAGCCACATCCGTCGCATTCGAGAAATCTTCGCTGACGGCCGCTTCCAACCGAGCCGTGCGGAAGCTCAATCCTTCGGAGAACAGAATGGTCATGGCTTCCAAGCAGCCTTGAACCGTCTTCACCGTGTCAAAGAGCGCTTCTTTATCCTCTTGCAGGTCTTTGTTGTAGGCCAGGGGCAAGCCCTTCATCAGCACCAACAGGGCTTGGAGATGGCCAAACACGCGCCCGGTTTTGCCGCGCACCAACTCCGGCACGTCAGGGTTTTTCTTTTGGGGCATGATGCTGGAACCGGTGGAGCAGGTGTCGCCCAGTTTCACAAACCCAAATTCTTCAGAACACCAGAGGATCACTTCCTCGGAGAGGCGCGACAAGTGAACCATGATCAGGCTGGCGGCGCAGAGGAACTCCACGGCAAAGTCCCGATCGCTCACCCCATCGAGGCTATTGGCGTAGGGGCGATCGAACCCCAGCAGTTGGGCGGTGTAGTGGCGGTCGATCGGGAACGTTGTGCCCGCCAGGGCCCCGCTTCCCAAGGGACAAAGATTGGTGCGGCGGCGAATTTCGCCCAACCGTTCCCAGTCGCGAGCCGTCATTTCCACATAGGCCAGCAGGTGATGGGCGAGGCTCACCGGTTGGGCCCGTTGCAGATGGGTATAGCCCGGAATCGGCGTTTCCACATAGGTTTCCGCCAAAGTCAGCAGGGATCCTTGGAAATCAAGCAATTGCTGGCGAATTTGGTCAATTTGGTTTCGCAAATACAGGCGCGTATCGGTTCCCACCTGATCATTGCGCGATCGAGCCGTGTGCAGCTTTTTGCCCGCATCGCCAATCAGTTCCGTGAGCCGTCGTTCCACCGCAAAGTGGACATCCTCCGCTTCCACACCCGGGTTGAACTGACCGGCGCGATATTCCTGGCGAATTTGCTCTAAACCCGCCACAATTTGCTCGGCTTCCTCGGGGGCAATAATCCCCTGGTGACCCAACATCCGGGCATGGGCCTGGGAACCGGTCAAGTCATATTCAATTAGTTCAATATCAAACCCGATACTGGCATTAAAACGGGCGATCGCCGGATGCAACGCGCTTTCAAAACGTTGACTCCAGGTTTGGGTTTGGCTGGAATTGCTCATGGTGGGCAAAGGATCGACCGCCGCTCACGACAGTCAAAAGTGGCAATCAGGAACGGCAATCAGTATCCCATGCCAACGTTAAGGAAATGTGCTTATTGCGACGACAATCCAAAGCTTGCTGCCCGCCATCGAAGCGCCATCTTCCTTAGCCGTAGGTGGTGGCTTGGCGAATGATGTATCCCAACACGAGACCGATCAACAGGGCCCAAATTTGCCCCGTTTGCACAAAATGAGACCAAAATCGCTGGATTTGACCCATGAAATCGGGAGTTTCAAACTGAGCCGCAAACAGGGTGGGATGGGCCAGGCTGGGGCCGCCGGCCATCGCCCCTTGGGCCAAGCTGCCCAGCAGGAACACCACTAAGCAGCCAATCACAGCCCAAAGCAAGGTGCTGACCCAGCTCGATCGTCGATCGAACCGCAGCCAGCGCCGTCGCCCAGTGGAATTAACGGGCGGTTGGGAAGACGTTTCATAATCCATGGGATGACGCATAATCACTACCTCTGCGACAACGATCCTTCAGGGCACCCCCCTCGGGTTGAGTGCTTCCACAGTAACCAGTTTGCGAGAAAATTCAACCGATTTGGTCAATCGTCAGGAGTTCTGGCTGGGGAGCCTGACCTGCAAACCCAGTGGGCAATCTGCCTGGGAAATACTCGCTGCTCTTCAGCAAACGCTGCTCTTTAGCAAAGTTGATTAACTCTCCAAAATATTCCTGAATCTTGCCTCAGACTAACTGCATGGCGGTCGATCGCGGTAAGTCTGGCAGTTGCGGTTCCTGGGTAATGCGCAGAACAATGCCGGTCATGTCGTCGGAATTGCGATTTTCGGAGCCGATGAACTCCTGCACCCGATCGAACAAGTGATTCAGAATTCCTTGGGCGTTGTCGTAGTTGTGGCAAGCCCAATAAAACCCATCCCGCAGGCGATCTTCCTCAAACCGTTGGCCACGGGGATCAGCCGCATCGGTGAAGCCATCGGTGAAAAAGATGATCGTGTCGCCCGGATAAAGCTGAATTTGGGCATCGTTGAATTCACTGTTGGCATCTAGGCCAATCAACATGCCTTCGGTATCTAGAGCCACGATTTGATCCGATCGCGATTGCCAAAGCAGCGGTGGGTTATGGGCCGCGTTGCTGTAGGACAAAATCCGCGTTTTCGGGTCATATTCCGAATAAAACAGGGTGACGAACCGGTGGGAATTTTCCAAGTCCGCATACATCACCCGATTCAGATGGTGCAAAATTCGTGCGGGGGAATGGCCGTTCAGCACCTCAGCCCGCAACATGCCCCGGGTCATGGTCATGATCAGGCCAGCGGGCACGCCTTTGCCCATCACATCCCCGATCGCGATGCTCCAGGGGGTGGTTTCCGTGCCGCCGAGTTTTGTTTGAGCGTTGCGACCCAGGCTGGGGGAGCCATTGCGACAAACGGGGATGAAGTCGTAATAATCGCCACCCACCCGATCGGCCGTTTCGCAACGGGCCGCCAGATCAACACCTTGGATTTTGGGATATTGGCGCGGCAGCAACCGCAGTTGAATTTCGGCCCCAATTTCCAATTCCCGATCGAGCCGTTCCTTTTTCCGCAGCTCGACGGTTAAGTCGGCATTGTCGATCGCCACGGCCGTTTGATCTGCCACCAATCGCACCAGTTTTTGGCGCTTGGAAGTCCAGGCAAAATCCGGCGCACAACAGAAGGCATAGAGCCGGCCCCGCTCCACCTCGTTCACCAAAATGGATGCCCCAAAAACCCGCACACCGGCTCCCAAGGAATCGGCCACGGTTTGATCCAACAGGGCGATCGCGCCGGGATCAAATTCCACCTTGTGATCCTTGGTGGCATTGGCCGTCAGCACCCCTGTCACCTTGCGCGTGGCCAACTCCAGGGCCCGCCGGATGGGCCGCACCTGACAGCGGTGATCCCCTAACTCCTGACAGTGCAACTGTTCTAGGCGCACTTGCCCATTGGGCCGAAACAGCACCAAAGCCCCGCCGTCCGCATCGGCAACTCGGGTGGCAATCAAGGGAATCAGTTCCAGAAACTGATTCAGATTTTTGAAGCTCCGGAGGGCAAACCCCAGGGAACTGAGCAGGTCTTGGACTTTGTATTGTTCGCGGTTGAGACGGGCAACCAGTTCCTTCAGGGCAAAGACAGGGGTATTGTCGCCCGCCGCTAACAGATCAGCCGGGTCAGGAGGTTGCGATGAGGTGTGAGGGGCAGGGGCAGCGGACATTTCAAGGATCGATGAGCGATCGTGCCAGAGCGCCCAGTTTTGAGTTAGCTATGGTAGCGCCAAATCACTGGACTGCCAACAAAACAACAGAATTCAGAGAGGGCTTGTCAGTAGGACTGTTCGATCGGGTGTTGGGTTTTGTTGGTCAATCCCACCCCCCCAATTGCCACGGACTACCCGTTGACTAACCATCGCCTAACCGTTGAGCAGCGCCTCTACAAATTCGTAGCTAGAGAAGGGGCGCAGCGCTTCAATGCTTTCCCCCGCACCAATGAACCGGATGGGGAGATTGAGCTGCTGGGCGATCGCCAGGGCAATCCCCCCCTTAGCGGTGCTGTCGAGTTTAGTGAGGACTACGCCGCTCAGTTTAGCAGCTTCTGCAAAGACCTTAGCTTGCTGAAGGCCGTTTTGTCCTTGGGTGGCATCCAAAACCAACAGCGACTCCACGATCGCGCCGGGGGCCTGCTTGTCGATGATCCGGCGAATTTTAGCCAGCTCATCCATCAAATTCTTTTTGTTTTGCAGACGGCCAGCGGTGTCCACCAACAGCAATTCCGTTTCGCGGGCAGTGGCGGCGGTAATCGCATCGAAAACCACGGCGGCGGGGTCGGTGTTTTTGCCGGGGTTGGCGATCGTTTCCACACCGGCTCGATCGCCCCAAACTTTCACCTGCTCCACGGCGGCGGCCCGGAAGGTGTCCCCCGCCGCAATCAGACAGCGGTAACCGGACTTGCTGCCCAGGCGGGCCAACTTCCCGATTGTGGTGGTTTTGCCTGCGCCATTCACACCCACAATCAGCCAAATATTCAGCTTGCCTTTTTCGGGAGCCAATAGGGGCAAGGTATCTGCGCCCGCCTCACGGATGGGGCGATCGAGCAAATCCCGCAAGATCTGTTTCAAGTAGGCGATCGCCGCTTCGGGGGGCAGGGCTTCTTCGCGCACCTTGTCTTGCAAAGCGCCAATGATCGCATCCGTCGCTTCCACGCCCGCATCGGCCTGGAGCAGCAGGGCTTCGATTTCTTCAACCGCATCCGCATTCAGCGGCCCCTGACCAACCAAGGACTTGAGCTGATTCACCAGGCCGCGGCGGGTTTTGTCTAGCCCTTGGCGCAAACGGGTGAGCCACTCAATTTCCTCGGCGGAAATGTCTTCCGGGCGACGACCCTGGGCCGCCAAAATTTCCGCCGACCACAGGAAGTTTTCATCAAAAACGATCGCCCCCGGTGGCAGGGCTGCCGGTTCCGCTTCGGCCAAGGGTTCCGGCTCCGGTTCCGGTTCCACAATCGCCTCGGCCTTGACCCGTTCCAGCCGTTCCGCGCGATCAGCCTCGGCCCGCTCCAGCAAGGAAGCCGACTCCGGAAGGGTGGGGCTAGCTGCCGCGATCGGCTCCGTTGGCTCAACGGGTTCCGGTTCCGGCTCTGGGGTAACTGGCGGTTGCTGAAGGTTTTGGTAAGCCGCTTTGGCCCACTGCAACAACTCATCCGCGTTGGAAGGAGCCGTTATCACTGGTTCCGGCTCTGGGGCGGGTTCCGGCGCTTCAGCCACCAACCGGGGAGCAGCCACGGGCGCAACCGGTGCGGCGATCGGTTCCGGCTCCGGTGTTGATTCTGGCTCGGTTGGTTCCGGTAATTCTGGTTCGGTTACTTCTGGCTCTGGGGCGATCGACTCTGGGGCGATCGACTCCGGCTCCGGTTCTGGCTCCGATTCCAAAGCAGCGATCGGTTCCGGTTCCGGCTCCGGGGTCAACTCCACCGTCAGCGCCTCAACCGCGACCGGCTCCGGTTCTGGCTCGGACTGAGGCTCAGGGTCGGGTTCCGCTTCCCCTTCTGGAGCCGTGGGGGTCGTTTCCGTGGCTGTTTCCGTGGGCTGGGCATCCGTGGGCTTGTCGGAGTCAAACTCAACGTAAAACTTCTCTTGGGAAAACTGACGTTGGAACCAGTTAAAAACCATCGATCGCGACCTTAGCAGTGACAGGAAGGCAAAGGAGCCAGGAAACAAAAAGTTAAAGACAGAGTAGCGCGGCCCCTAGGCACGGGTGGCCTTCATTTGGTCGATCGCCCGGCGCAACACACCGTTAATGAATCGGTAGCTGTCGGCCTCACTGTAGCGCTTGGCCAGCTCCACTGCTTCGTTAACCGCCACTTGCGGTGGCGTTTTCAGATAACAAATTTCCGCGATCGCCATGCGCAAAATATCCCGATCGATCCGTGCCAATCGGCTTAATTGCCAATCCACCATGCTGTCCGTCAAGGTTTGGTCAATCTCCGCCTGGTAGCGAGCCACCTTTGTCACCAAATCCAGAGCGTAATCTTGTACGTTCAGTTGTCCCGCCGCTTGCAGCATTTCCGGCAGTTCCACGGCCATGCCCAAGCGATTGATTGCAGATTGAGTGAACTCGATCGCCTCCTTCACCATGGCCACCGATCGCTGAGCATCGCTGGCCCGAATTTCCTCCCGCAACAGTTCCGTTTTGAGCAAACGCTCATTGCCCCGTTGCAATTCTGAGCTGGCCATCTCCAGGGTTTCTCGCACCTCAGCCATCAGGGTACGCACGGCCGCTTGCAACAGATCTTTTAGATCGCGGTCTTGGAGTTTTTCAGGTTTATTGGGGAGCTGGCTAATGCTGAGGAGAGCCAGTTCACGGGCAATTCGGCGAGCTTGCATGGGGTTGAAGGGAAAATGCAGGGTGAAAGAAGCGCGATCGCCCAGGATAGCGCTCTTTGCCGCACAGCGATCCGTCACGCGGCCAGCACCATCAAGGGCGGCTAATTGCTCTCAAGTGTTGCACCGGTCGGAACCGCCGACAAGGTACGGAACTCACCCACCAAGCGATCACGCGCCCTAACGAGTTTTAGCGTTGTTCCGATCGCTGGTTTCGAGCGCTGGTTTTGATCGCCTGTTCAGGGGCCCCTTGCAACGTCTTTTGCGATTTTTGCGATGTCAAATTTTGCGATGTCAAACCCAAGGCCAGCAACCCTCAGGAAAGGGAGCCGAAACCACATCATCAAATCGCCTTAAATTGCCTTCAATCTTGATGTTCTGATTGGGCGATCGTGAGGGACAAGGGGCTTAAGCCCCTTGTCTTTTTTGACTGTTGGAGTTAGTAAAGGATCGATTTTGGATAGTCAGATTTGAAGTTTCAAACAGCCTTCTTAATCAGCAGTCGCAGCGCCGAATTGCATGTTAACCAACCGCTGCTTATGGCTAATGCTTCAGATCAATCCCAGACCAATTGCAGGTCAATTCCCCATTAATTTGCAAAAACTAATTTGCAGATCAAAATTCGTCGTAGTCGCTATAGCCGCCACCATTGCCGCCCCCTTCACTGGCATCCCGCTTGGAACCCAAAAGCTGCAAATCTCGCACCACCACCACGGGACTAGTCCGCTGGGCCCCAGACTGGCGATCGGTCCAGGTATCAATTTTGAGGCTGCCTTGCACTGCAATTTCCTTGCCCTTGCGCACATAGTTGGCGGCCACCTCAGCGGTTTTGCCCCAAATTTCCAAATTGAACCAATCGGGCCCATCATCGCGATTGCGTGAAGGGCGGTTCACTGCCAGGGTCAAGCGACATTTCACCGATCCAGACTCGAAATAGCGCACATCGGGATCACTGCCAGCGCGGCCCACCAGATTGACAACATTGATGCTCATGGTAACTACCGATTACAGCCATTTCATTCAAGCAACTTGCGACAGCCAATTCAACTGAATACTGATGAATACTCAGCAAATACTCAGCACATGCTAGGCAAATCCTAGGCAATTTGTAGGGACAACCGAGAAAGATTAAAAGATTAATCGCAGGCTTAACTGCCCAGTTGGAACCAAAACGACACCAGATCATGCTTGCCTAAGGCAATGCGATCGCCCGGCCGCAGCCGATGCCGATTGCCCGGAGCCAAAAACAACCCGTTGACATAGGTTCCATTAGCACTGCCCGTATCCTCCAAATAATGGGCATCGCCCTCCACTCGAATGTCCGCATGGATCCGAGACACCACTTCCGCGTGGGGAAATCCTGAAACATCAATGTCCGGCGGTACGCGATCGTTGGGTTTGCCCAAATGGATAAGACTGATCTGCTCCGGTAACATCACAACCGCGCCGCTATGAACATGCACCAATCGGGCGATCGTCCGCTGCAATTGCGTCACAGCTCCCGGGATGGGCGCTGCTTCGGGGGTAGCTCCCATCAAGGCCGTGGGCGGCTCGGCGGGATCGCCCAAAGACCCGATCGGCTCGATTTCGGGACTGACTGGAAACAGCGATGCCCCGATCGGCTGTGTGAGATCGGTGATCTCTTCGTCACTGTCGGGGTGCGCAGGCGGCGCTGGCAAGGGAGGCGGAGCCGCCACGGGGCTGGGGGCCGGCAAGGGCGCGATCGAGGGAGCCGCCTGAAGATTGTGACCACATTGCCCACAGAAGTTGGCATCACTCAGAACCGGCGCACCGCAACGGGGACAGCTTTGCAGAGTGGGAAGAGCCGTGAAGCAGGCTTCACAAGTTACTGCATCATCGGGGTTGGCGTGATTGCAATTAGGACAATTAACCATGGAGCCGATCGCGCCTGGGCGCTTGCAAAGGAGCAAAGGAACCAAAATTCAGTCGTTCAGTCAATTACGGACGAGTTCGGATGATTTCGGACTCCAGACCACCGGGCTTGATCGCTGATGAACCGATCAGCCAGCGCCTAGAACTCCAGTCGCTCTCCAGCCGATTGATCAAACAGCCACCACAGTTCCCCCGACACCGGGCGCACCAATCGGGCTGGATAGGTTTGGTCTAGCAAAGCCGCCAAGGTGGGATCGTCACAAGGTGCAAACACCTGGGCGATCGCGGGTTGCTTGCTTTCCCCCGAGACCAAGAAAATCGTACAGCTTGCCTGGTTCAACACCGGCACGGTCAGGGTAATGCGGGGATCGTCACCCCGATTGCCCACCGTCACCCACCGATCGCGCACGGCCAAAGCAGCGGTGTTGGGAAACAAGGAAGCCGTATGTCCATCATCTCCCAAACCCAGCAACACCAGATCCAGGCTGGGAAAGTCTTCCTCTAGCCCCCACTGGTCGCAAAACAAGGCCCGCAATTGAGCCTCATACCGCGCCGCATCCTCCGCTGGGCTGGCTCCGTCGGTGGGCATGGGCCAACAGTTGACGGCGGGAATGGGCACCCGATCGAGCCAAGCCTCCCGGGCCATCCGCTGGTTACTGTCTGGGCTGGTGGGCGGCACATAGCGCTCATCTCCCCAAAAGATAAAGAGCTTTGACCAATCCAAATCCGCTTGCGCCAACTGTTCATAGAGTGGCTTAGGGGTGCTGCCGCCGGCCAGAGCCATGGTGCAACGGCCCGATCGCTTCAGGGCATGGTCAATTTGACTCAAAACCACTTCCACAGCCCGCTCAATTAGCTCAGGGCGATCGGGCCAAATTTCCACCGTCGGCAGTTGGGCCGGAAGCGATTCAGCAGGAAATGGGAATGATGGACTAGACGAATTCACCGACTCCGATCGGGCATCGGCCCCGGAAGCCGCATCCGTTGCCCCACTGGCAGGATCTGGGAACGCTGAGGTCATGATCGAAAAATGCTAAAGACCCGAGCCGCCACCCGGCCCGGTCAACTCCCCTAGCCTAACCGATTGATCGGAAATTCAATAACAGCTAATCGAAAGACCCGCCCAAGATCCACCAAAATTAAGATCCACCAAAGTTCGAAGCCAAAATTGGGAGCCAAAATTGGAAGTGTAAAATTTCATCGAAATCAGCGGGCGATTATCCTAAGTTGCTGAAACAATAGGGCACGGGAAAAGCCATGAAACGCTGACTTCAAATTTTGACCGCAAACTTTGACCGACCTTGGCTCAAAAACTTTGGCTGCAATTTTTGATCTCATTCGATCTCAATCGTGGCTCGCAACCCATTGCGATCGCCCGTTGGCCTGGCGCAATGGTAGCCGGTTCGATCGCCTCCTGATTTGGCTGCCGGCTCTTGTAATCCCCTTCTGTAACAGCGCTTCCTAAGGACGCTCCATGACGACTAGTACACATTCCTCCCAGACTTCCGCCCCCATAGCGGCCGTTGTGCTGCAAATCGGGGGCGCAGTGGCGATCGCCCTTGGATTAATTGATTTCCTTTCCGTTGCCGTTCCATTCGATTTTGCCAACCGAGGCTGGGTGATTGACACCACCCGCCAATTGATCGATCGGGGCATCGTGCCAGCCATGGGTGTCAGCCTCCTGTTTTGGGGCTTCTGGATTGAAATCAAATCCGGTGTCAGCCGGTCTTGGCGTAGGGGTGTGGGTGTTGCGACCCTGGCATTTTCGGCGCTGATGGGACTGTTGTTTTTGGTGATGGCCCCCACGCACCTGCTGTCTGTGCGGGCCGAAGCCCAATCCACCCTCGCCGCCATTACCCGCCAATCGCGGGAAGCCGAAAAACAAATTGATACACCCGAATTTAAAAACAGTTTGCAGCGCCAGCAACAGGTTTTTCGGGAGCAGATGCAGTTTTTGCTGCAAGACGATGCTCGGTTTAATGAATTTATTAACAGCCCGCAGTTTGATGAACGCCAGAAGGAGTTCATGCGGCGGCTGAAGGCAAATCCGGCTGACTTGGAAACGGTGATTCGCCAGCGGGTGAATGATTTTCCCCTGCAATTGCTGGCCCGCATTCGATCGCGGCGGCAGGAGCTAGAAACCCGCGCCAGAACCACGGCCCTGCGGTTGGGCGTGCAAACAGGAACCAGCGGCATTGCCCTATCGGTGGCCTACCTGGCGATCGCCTGGTTAGGGCTGGGGGGATCGGGTGGTCGTCCTGCCCCGCGCCGCCGTCGATCGGCTTAAGTTCGCCTTCGGTTCGACTCAACATTTCGACCCAATATTTCGATGCGAACCTCAATCTTTTGACCCTTGTTTTGGCCCTTTTTGGCCCTTCTTGACCATTCCGATCCAGACGTTCTGCGCAACCCGAGAGTTTGAGAGTTTAAGACTATGACGAAAGCTGGTAAACGCCCCTCGCCCCCTTTGGCCGCCCTGATTGCCATTGTGGTTGGAACCGTGTTAGTCATTTCCTCGCTGCTGGACTATTTAATTCTGATCTTCCCGCCGGATTTGCAAAATCCTCAATGGTTGCTCAACACCATTTCTGAAATTGTGGGCCGTGGCATTGTGCCCATGGTTGGAATTTGCTTCCTGTTTGCGGGGCTGTGGATGAATTCCCGATCGGGCTTGCCCTCCGCCAAGAAAACATCGCTGATGAATCCTCGGCTTTGGGTTTTGATTTTGTCGAGCGCCTTGGGTGTGTTGTTCCTGGTGCTATCACCGATTTACATCAACGGCGTGAACAAGGCCAGCGCCAAGGAAGTGGAAAACATCGAAGCTCAAGCCAAGGCCGCCCTGGATCAGCTAGGAGAGCCGGCGGAGCAATTTCGCGATCGGCTGAAAACCCTGCTGAAAAATCCCCAAGAACTCGATCGGTTGATCAAGAGCGGTCAAGTGCCGCCGCAAGTGGTGCAACAACTCGAACAAGCGCGATCGAACCCGGCCGTTTTGGATTCTCAATTCAACCAATTCAAGCAAGAACGGCAACAGGAAATTGACAAGCGGAAGACCGAGCTTGTGCAGCGCACCAAAACCGGCTCCATGAAAACCACCCTCCGCACAGGTCTCAGCAGCCTGGTTTTGGGTGTCGGTTATTTGTTCATGAGCTGGATGGGCTACACGAAACGCGGCTCCCGCGCACGTCCGGCCAGCCGAGCCAGCTAGGGCAATCTTTTGACTGGCTGAACTGACCGGCTTAACTGACCGACTCAACCAACTGACTCGCCTCGCCCATTGGATTCAGTTTGAATTCAGTTCAGGTTGATTTTGAATTGGAGAGAGTGGATTGGAGATTGATCGCGACTTGAACACCGCGATCAATCTTCCAAAAGCGGCCAGCCTGATCATGATCCACCCCACTTACAGACCAACTTACAGACAAAGCCGACTTCGCCACGCCATAACAGGAAGCATCCTGATTGCAGTACTCGTTAGCGAATTACAGCAATTGTTGGGAAAGTCATAACGGAATTAACGGTGCATCGACTCGATCGGCCATCACCGCTCGATCGCCCACCGATTCAAATCACCATGTTTTCGATCTATATCCTCACCCACAACGAAGAAATCGATATTGCAGATTGCATCGAGTCTGCATTGCTGTCCGACGACATCATCGTCGTTGACTCCCTCAGCACCGATCGCACCGTGGAAATTGTGCAAGACTACGCCCAGCGATCGCCCGTGCGGTTGGTGCAACATGCCTTTGAAAGCCACGGCAAACAGCGCACCTGGATGCTCGATCACATTCCCACGCGCCATGACTGGGTTTACATCCTGGAAGCCGACGAACGGATGACCCCTGAACTCTTTCAGGAATGTTGCCAAACCATCCAACGGGCCCACCATGAGGCCTACTACGTGGCCGAACGGGTGATGTTCATGGGGCAATGGATTCGCCGCAGCACCCAATATCCCCGCTACCAATTGCGACTGTTTCGGAAAGATGCCGTCCGGTTCGATGACTACGGCCACACGGAGCGGGAGGTGGTGCAAGGAACCACGGGTTTTTTAGAAGAAACCTATCCCCACTTCACTTGCAGCAAGGGCCTGAGCCGCTGGCTGGATAAGCACAACCGCTACTCCACCGATGAGGCCCAGGAAACCTTGGCCCAACTGACGCGGGGCAACGTGTCTTGGCGCGACTTATTTTTCGGTAAAACGGAGGTGGCAAGGCGGCGGGCCCTCAAGAATTTGTCCCTGCGGTTGCCCTGTCGCCCCCTGGTGCGATTTGTGTATATGTATTTTGTGCTGGGGGGCTGTTTGGATGGACGCGGGGGATTTGCCTGGTGTGTGCTCCAGAGCTTTTACGAGTACCTGATTGTGCTGAAGGCTTGGGAGATGCGCTATGGCACAACCACATCCCGATCGACCCCGCGCCTAGGCAAGAAATTACGCAAAAAATAGGGTTAGTCAACGGCTCTCAGCGGCCAGCCTGTGAGCAGCCGGCCTGTAAACAGCCGATCGCCCAGCAGCAGACTCGGGGTCGATCGCCTGGATCAGCACCAAACTGATGCCGGATTCAATTCCCGGCAAATTCCCAAAAATCACGAATCCGGCGCTCGGGCAATGGCAGAATGGTGAAACGGCGGTTGCGGCCCCCTTGCCCCTGCCCAAGTCCTAAAGCAATGTCTGAAACGGATCGCATGGAAGGCGCTCCTCCTGTGGGTTCTTCAATCAATCGTGCCCGCCGTTCCAGATCCTCGAAGCGGGCGGGTGGGCCTCAGCGGTTGGCTGGGGTCAAAACCGCGTCAATTCTGGATCTGCTGTTGGGCCAATTGCCGCAACTGCGCACCCAAAGCTATTTCAAAGCGTCCCTGACGGCCCTTTCCCACGCGATCGAGGATTTGGTGTTGGCGGGGCCGGGCGATCGCCCCTTAGTGATTGCCAGCTTTCAGCGAGAACGGTTCTATCGTCAGGAAGCCCGCCGCTACCATCGGATTGCGCACCAGAGCGATCGGGTCTATGTGCTCTCGGCCCCGGAGGCGGAGTTTCGCAGTGCGTCGGGGGAATACGAAACGGTGGCCTTTGAACCCACCGATGCGTTGGCCAACGAGTGGCACTTGGTGGTGTTGGGCGATCGGTACGCGGCCTGTTTGATCTGTGCGGAGCGCCAGGGCGGTGAGTCCCAGGCCGATCGGGCCGGCAGCTTTGGCGCAGATGATCGGGTGCGGCGGTTTGAGGGGGTCTGGACGTTCGATCGACAGGCCACCCAGGTGGCCGCCAGCCTCTTGTTGGAGCGAATTCGCACCTATCGCCCCGAGTTGGGTGACAAGATCGATCGCACCCTGGCCGAGTTTTCCGAAGGTGGCGGCCCCACCCTGCCCGAAATTGACCCAGAACCCTTTGCCCACCGGCTCGTTACCTATCTGCAAGCGGGGCAATACAAGCTTCTGAAAGCCTATCGCTCCATTTCCACCCAAGAGCGCAAGGAGCGGTTAATTAACCTGATCACCTCAGCCATCCGCCAATCTTTGGATCCTTCAGAGGTGATGGGGGTGGCCGTGCGCCAGTTGGGCCAAGCTCTCCGCTCCTGTCGCTGCATTGCTTACCGCTGCAAGGACGGAGATGCTACGGCCACGGTGCAGTATGAAATGCTGGGAGCCACTGTGCCCTCCCTGTTGGGACAATCCTGGCCGCTGATCAGTCAGGACTGTTTTCAATCGGCCCTTCAGAACCATGGCGGAGTTTGCGTTCTGGATCTGAATGAGGAACCCCAACCGGGCTTGGTGCAGGCGATCGCGGAACAGTATGCGATCGCTTCCTGGTCGATCGTGCCCGTGTGCTATCGGGACAAACTGTTGGGGGCGATCGAGCTGCATCACTGCGGGAGTTTGCCGCGCCTTTGGTCTGCCGATGAAACGGGGTTGATGGATGCGGTTGCCACTCAGTTGGGTGCGGCCCTGATGCAGGCCCAAACCTACGCCGATCTTGAAGATCTCAATCAGCAATTGGAAGCGCTCGATCGCACCCGTAGCAACCTGATTGCGATCACCGGCCACGAACTGCGCACGCCCCTTTCCACGATCCAGGTTTGCCTTGAAAGCTTGGCTTCAGAACCGGATATGCCCCTGGAATTGCGCCAAGTGATGTTGGATACGGCCTTGGGCGATGCGGAGCGAATGCGCGTGCTGGTGCAGGATTTTCTCACCTTGTCTCACCTGGAAAGCGGGCGCGTTAATTGGAACCTGGAAGCCTTGCCGCTCACGGAATGTGTGGAACTGGCCCTCAGCAGTGTTCGGGCCCGCGTGCCCCGTGATCGACTGCCCCGCATTGCCTCGCAAGTGTCTGAAGCGTTGCCCCCCGTGCGGGCCGATGGGGAATGGTTGGTGGAAGTGCTGTCCAAGCTGCTGGACAATGCCTGTAAGTTCACCCAGCCCGAAGGAGCCGTGACCATTGAGGCGGGCCCCACCCTGGACGGGGCGATCGAGGTGGTGATCACGGACACGGGGCGCGGCATTGAACCGAACCGCCTGGAAACCGTGTTCGATCGGTTCTATCAAGAGGAAGGCTCCCTCCGGCGCACCGTGGGCGGAACCGGCCTGGGTCTGGCGATCTGTCGGCAAATTATCCTCGGTCTGGGCGGGCAAATTTGGGCCGAGTCAGATGGCAAAGATCGCGGCAGCCAATTCCACTTCACAATCCCGGTTTTTGAGGGCGATCGACCCAGTTCCCTCAGCGACTTGATCGGTTAAACCTTAGGACTCTTAAATCCCAATAAATTTCAGTTGCCTGTAGGGTGGGCACTGCCCACCGAACCGTTGATTCATGGCATTTGCGATATGACGTGCCAATTATTTTAGGTAAAGGCTGTATCAAGGCTGAAGTTGATCAGCAAAAGGAAACAATCATGAGTCCAGCTAAAATTTATATCGTTGATGAAGGTGATGTTATCCGTCAAGAGGAGGGCAAGTTACCCTTCATTAATGAACAAACTTGTCTTGCGACTGATCTGAAAGATGTCGTTCTCAAGCGGCTTTTCATGTACGGTGCAACAGATGCATGTCATCAAATTTTCTCCCAAGGTATTGAATGTGTGATTTTGCGTCCTGGTGATAAAAGCTGGTTATCAGGCAAATTGCGTTTCGTCTTGGAACTACACTTGGATCTGGCCCAGGAGATTGATTCAGAAGTAGAGACCAATCAGTCATCTTCACTCGATGAACTTCGTCGTTTAGCCAATGGTTAATTCTTATGACTTCTGAAGAAAAGTTGCCAGAATCACATAGATTTTGAATCACATAGATTTTATCGACTAGACAATGGCGATATTTTGCGAGTCGATAAAGGGAAATTGCCTTTCGTTGGCGGTAACACTTGCCTAATTGAAGATCTATTAATTTCTCAAAGAAACCGCTTCTCTGAGCATTGTCAAGAGTGGAATATTTTCAAGGATGGATTGGAATGCAGAATTCTGCGGCCAGGTTCTAAAAACTGGGTGAGCGGAAAAGTCAGGTTTTATTTGGAAATTGCAACCAATACAGACAATGTGCCTCAGCTCATGGAGGATGAACCTGATGAGTCGCCACTTGATGCAATTCGCAAGTTGGCTGACGAGTAGCGCTCAACACTAGGGCGCGGCATCACTGCCCAGGCGCACCGTAATATCGGAACCTAAATCGCCCGTCGCCGATCGATCCAAGGAACCGTAGCCTAGCCGCCGTTGCACCAACTCAGCCAGATCCAGATCGCCGCCCTGGACAATGATTTGGGTGTCCCGTTGCACTTGGGGCCAAGCATCGATCGCTCGCACTTGCTGGAACCCCGCCCGCCGCAATTGGGCGATCGCGGCCGCCAATCGGGCCGGATCGCCGCTGGCATTTTGCACGGAAATGCGGCTGAAGGTTTGACCATATTGATCGCGGGCACTGGCGCTGAGGAGTTTGGTGCGCCGACCAACGCCGGGTCGATCGGGCGGAAAGTAGCTTTCCAACAGGCGGGCAACGGCCTTGGGATCGGGGTTCCAAAAGTTGCTGGCATCCATCTGACCCGGCAACAGCAACAGACGCACCTGCTCCGGTTCCTGCTGAATCAACAGGTGAACGAGGGCCAGCACCTCCGGGCGCGCCAGATCCGTGCGCAGGTATTTGTGAACCCGTTGGGCAATTTGGGGCAATTGGGGCAACACACTGGGGCTGAGGGCCCGATCTCGCAGGGCCCGTAACAGCAATTGCAACCGCTGCACCCGATCGAGTTCGCCCCAAGCACTATCCACTCGGTAGCGGGCGAATTGTTCCGCAGCACTGCCATCCAAGCTTTGCCAACCGCCATCCAGTTGAATTTTGAGTTGTCCCGCCCGATCGCGGTAGCGCATCGCCTGGGGCACAGACAGTTCCACCCCACCCAGCAGATCGACCAATTCTCGCAAGCCTTCGGGGTTCAACCGCACGGTGCGATCGATCCGCAACCCGCCCAGGGTGTTGCTCACGGACTGCTGCACCAGGGCCGTACCGCCGATGCTGTCCGCTTCGTGCAATGCGCCTACGGCTCCGCTGGGAAACACCACCCGCGTATCCCGAGGCAACGACATCACCGTCACAGTGTCATCGGTGGGATCAAATCGGGCCAGCCAAATGGCATCCGCATGACCATTCAAGGCTTCCGGCGCACCCAGGGGAATTCCGGGCGAAGGCTCCACCCCCAAAACCAAAATGGTGAGCGGTTGCAGGAGGCGATATTGCAACCCGCTGCGCCACAGATGCTCTAGGGTCTCGTGGCGCATGAGGGGCATCACGGCCGGATCCAGGGGCATGAACAGGGCGGCGGCGGCTCCCAAGGTGGCTGAAATCGTGCCGATCGCCACGCCGGCCATGCCCCAAAACAGCAAGCGGGCCAACCAGCCCGATCGCGGTTGTTGCCAATCGGCAGCCATCCACCGCCCCAACCGATCGGGATAGGGAGTGGCGGGCGGCTGAACCGGTTGATCCGTGGGGGAGGAGAAGGGAGAAAACTGACTCAACGCTGACCTTGGATCCTAATTACGAATTGAAATTTACGAAATGGAAATGGAATTTGAGATTTGAGATTTAGGATTTGGAATTTGGGACTAATAAGAAAATGTGATTTCTGGTTCTTTTTCCTGCTCTTTGGATGAGTTTTCTAGCCGATCGCGCTCACGTCTTGGGCAACAAGCGCATTGTAAGCCGTAAATAGATGGCGATCGGCTGACCTGTGGCAGTGAGAGCCGGCAAAAATCGCAGTTGAGCGGCGCGGGCTTCGAGGGCCTGTTGGGTTGTCGCACTTAAACCCGGGGTCAGCAATCCCGCAAAGCCAACGGAGCCATCGGCCATTACGGCTAACCGTAAATCCACCGCTCGATCGGCCCAATTGGCTAACTCTGGGTAGTCTCGCAAGTTCAAACTCGGCGGCGCGGATTGCAACTGGGGCAGGCGGCTCAGGTCGGCCGCTTGGACGATCGGGCTGCCATCTCCCGGTGTGGTTAGTTCTAACCCAACAATCGCCAGGCCGAATGCTTGGTTTCCCCCCTGGCCTGGATTGGGGTTGGTGCTTGGGCCGCCAGAATTCCCGGCATTGGGAGCGGGCGGGCGATTGGGATTCGGCCCCGTGCCATTGGGAGCAGGGTTGGGGGCGATTGGGCGATTTGGGGGCGCATTTTGCCAACCGGGAGCGGCATAGTCCGGGGGCATGTTCGGATCGATCGGGTCGGGGTTGAAGGGCCGATCGGGAATCGGGGCCCCACCAGTCGGCTCGCCGGGCCAGCGGGGTTGGCTGGCGGCCCCCGAGCCTTGCAGTTGACCCGGATCCACTTGCCGCAAGGGAGCCAACGGCCGCAACGGTTGCCCCGCAGTGGGATTGACCGGAGGAGCACCGGAAGCAGCCGGATTAGCCGCCACAGCACTCGCGGGATTAGCGGGAACAGGATTAGCGGGATTATTAGGGGCGATCAGCCCCGTTGAAGTTGCCGAGCCACCGGCCGCTGGCAAGGTCACCCGCACCACCGGCAAGGGCCCCGCCGTCGGCCCCGCTTGGGCCCCCGATCGCCCCACACTCCAGAGGGCTAACCCGTGAAGGGCGATCGCCCCCAAGGCCGCTCCCCACCAAAACCGGCGCGATCGGGTTGCCGGTTGGTAGTGAATGGGCAAGCCTTCCGGAGCAACAACATGGGTCGATCGAGCAACGGGGCGATCGGGCATGGTCTTTCACCAACTGTCCAACTTGATTCCAAATTCGTCCGTTGATTCAGAAAACCATTCGGACAATCATCCCGAGATTCAGCCCAAGATTTCCGGCAAAATCCAAAGTGGGGTTTCCTGCTGGTCGCCACCTGTTTCAAAATTAACGATTAATCAAACCATTCATCAGCCCATTCGCTAGCCGATTCATTTACCCGAAATTCTGCCACCGCGCTTTCGCGTCTTCAAGAATCCCACTTTGGCCCGCTGCCCAAGCGACTTCAAACCGGTCTCAACCTGTTAATTAACCTTTGCAAACCAATCCTATGACCGCCACCAGCACCGCATCTCAGCTCACCAGCGCCCTCGACTATTTCCGCCAAAGCGCCGGTCAATGGCAATCCCAGCGGGTCACCCACCACCTGGCCTTTCGGCGGGCCGAAGTGGGCGAATCGGAAATTCAGGTGGAAATGCTAGAGGTCACCGATCCGCGTTTGGCCGAAATTTGCCAGATGTATGACATTGACCCTGCCGCCGCGGCCGGTGGGGCCCTGGTGACCTGGAAAAGCTTGATGGCCTGGGATGCTTCCGAAGAAGACAACCACGAGGGACAAACGGTGATGGTGATTGTGCCGGATGCCACGGACGATCGCCGGGGCAAGCTGCTGCGGGAACGGGGCTATGCGGAAACGGCTCCCGTAGCCGGTGAATATCACCTGGACGAGGAAGGGGGCATGGTTTTAACCACGGAATACGAAACCATGAGTTCCGTGGAGCGTTTTTGGTTTCCCAATCCGGATTTACGGATGCGCACCAGTGTGCTGAAGCGGTTTGGCGGTTTCAACACGGCCACGTTCTGCACGGAAGTGCGGGTGGGTTGTGATCAATCGGCGGTGGCGGCCGGGGGCGATCGGGAGCAGGCAATCTCGGCCCTGGGTTGGTAATGCCTGAGTGGGTCACGATCGGGTTAGCCAATCCCGGGTTGGCCATCGAGGGGCGATCGCCCGCCAAATTCCTCAGAATCCGACTTGGTTCGTGAAGAACCACCAGCGACGCGAAACGCTTTGGTACAATTTGCGATAGCTAGCAATGCTTTTAAACAGTGGAGTGCTTCGGCGCTTCTGCTGACCGGGCGATCAACGCCTGGCCCCATCCGGCCAACACAGGCGCGATCGCACCATTCCCACAGCGAACCATGCGCGGCTCCCCGTGCATGTCAAGCTTTATTAAGCGTTTTTCAGGAACCGTGCTTGCCCTCGCGGCAATCTCGTAACCTGAAAAATGGCAAATTTGGCAGCGTCACCTTGTTGGTTCCTGCCAGCCGATGTGCCTTTAACAAGCGCACGTTAACAAAGCCCGTGACTTTTTGAGACTACCGAGACTACGGAGATTCTGACGTGGCTATTCCTGTATTGAGCTTCTCCCCTTCTTCGCAAAACCAACGTGTGGCTGGTTACGAAGTGGGCAGTGAAGAGCAACCGAAAATTTACGCAATCGAAAACGTCTTCTCTGGCGGTGACATGGACGAGCTGATCTGGGCGGCCTATCGCCAGGTCTTCAGCGAGCACCAAAACATCGCTAACAACCGCCAAACCTTCCTGGAATCGCAACTCCGCTACGGTCAAATCACCGTTAAGGATTTCATCCGGGGCTTGGCCACGTCGGATAGCTTCCGCCGCCTGAACCTGGACACCAACAGCAACTATCGCTTCGTGGAAATCTGCGTCCAGCGGATTTTGGGCCGCGACGTGTATAGCGAGCGGGAAAAAATTGCTTGGTCGATCCTGCTGCCCACCAAGGGCCTGCAAGGTTTTATCGATGCACTGGTGGATAGCGAAGAATACGCCGCTAACTTTGGCGACAACACGGTTCCTTACCAGCGTCGTCGTGTGCTGCCCCAGCGCACCGAAGGCGAAACCCCCTTCAACCTGAAGACTCCTCGCTACGAGGCTTACCACCGCAGCCAACTGGGCTTCCCGCAAGTGGTGTGGCAAAACTCGGTGCGTCGCTTCACTCCCCAAGAGAAGAAGGTTGGCGCTGGCAGCCCCGCTGGGTTCCTCGGCATGGCTCGTGCGGTGACCCCCTCGCTGCCGGTGGTGTCCCGCACGCCGTTGGCCAACATCAACATCGCTACCGCTGTGCCCTATCGCAAGCGCTAATCGCAAGTGCTAAGTGGGGCGATCGGGCGATGACTGTCAGGGTCTTGGGGCCCCTAGTCATTGCTCGGTTCCTGGGTTTTGCAGGACGAAGCTCAACAACTCACCACAATGCAACAGAGGGCCGGGATAATTCCCGGCCCTCTGTTTTTGCGTTTGCCTCAACGTCTCAGCAATCGAGACTCAGTAACTACAACTCAATTGCTGATGCGATTGCCAATGCGATCGCTGATTCAGTATTTGAGCTGGGGCGCTGACAAGCTTTTGGGTGATGGGAATTGCGGTGGGGCCCATCTTCATGGGCCCAATCGCAGCTAGGGAAACTGGAACGGGCGATCGAGCCAGGAATTACATCCCGAAACCGCCCATACCCATACCGCCCATACCCATGCCACCCATACCCATACCGCCCATGCCACCCATGCCGCCCATGCCGCCCATGGGATCACCACCAGCGGGAGCAGCGGGTTTCGGTTCGGGTTTGTCAACCACGATCGCCTCGGTGGTCAGCACCAAACCGGCGATCGAGGCGGCATTTTGCAGGGCCGTCCGCAACACCTTGGCCGGGTCAATGATCCCCGCCGCTTGGGTGTCTTCGTAGGCTCCGGTCAGCGCGTTGAAGCCGATGTGATCGCCCTGGTTACGCACCTTTTCAACCACCACAGCGCCTTCGTAACCGGCGTTTTCGGCAATTTGGCTGAGGGGCGTGGTCAAGGCTTGGGCCACAATACCGGCCCCGATCGCCTCTTCCGCGTTCAGGGTGGCCTTGAAGCTTTCGGCCAGCTTAGCCAGGCGCATCAGGGTTGCCCCACCACCGGCCACCACCCCTTCCGCGATCGCGGCTTTGGTGGCGTTCACGGCATCTTCAATGCGCAGCTTCCGTTCTTTCAATTCGGTTTCGGTGGCCGCGCCCACTTTAATCACAGCCACACCGCCCACCAAGCGGGCGATCCGCTCTTGCAGCTTTTCAGTGTCGTAGTCGCTGTCGGTGGCGGCCAGTTCGTCCTTGAGCTGTTGCACACGCGCGGCAATGGCGGCTTGATCTGCCCGATCGCCCGCCACGATCGTGGTCGAGTCCTTGGTGATCGTCACCTTTTGGGCATATCCCAAAACGCTGGTATCACAGGATTCGAGCTTCGTGCCCGTCTCTTCGCTCACCACCTGGCCATCGACCACGAGGGCGATATCTTCAAGCATGAACTTGCGGCGCTCGCCAAAGCCCGGAGCTTTCACAGCGGCCACGTTCAGCACGCCCCGCAGTTTGTTGATCACCAAGGTGGAAAGTGCGTCGCCTTCAATATCCTGGGCAATGATCAACAGCGATTTGCCATCGCGCACCACTCCTTCCAGAATGCTCACAATTTCCGCGAGGCTATTGATTTTGCCGTCTGTCAGCAGCACAGCCACGTTGTGCAACTCCGTGATCATCCGCTCGGAATCGGTCACGAAGTAGGGCGAGGTGTAGCCGCGATCGAACTGCATCCCTTCCACCACATCCACTTCGGTGGTCAAGGATTTCGACTCCTCCACGGTGATCACGCCGTTTTGGGTGACCCGATCGAAGGCGTTAGCGATCGTGCTGCCGATTTCTGGGTCGCTACCGGCGGCCACGGCGGCAATTTGGGCGATCGCCTCGTTGCTGCTGATCGGTTGCGCCAGCTCGTTAATTTCCGCCACCAACCGGGCAACGGTTTTGTCAATCCCGCGCCGCAGGGCCACGGGGTTTGTACCGGCGGTCACATTTTTCATGCCCTCACGCACCAGGGCTTGGGCCAACACGGTGGCCGTCGTGGTTCCGTCACCAGCAATATCTTTGGTTTTGGTGGCCACTTCGCGCACCAGGCGAGCACCCGTATTCTCCAGGGGGCTTTCCAGTTCAATTTCTTTCGCGATCGTGATGCCGTCATTCACGATGCTGGGAATGCCAAATTTCTTTTCCAGCAAAACGTTTCGGCCTTTAGGGCCCAGCGTGACGCGCACGGCATCGGCCAAGGCGTTAACACCGTTTTCGAGGGCGCGGCGCGATTCGTCGCTGAAGGAGACGATCTTAACCATAGGGGTGTGGGGTCGCTATCCGTGATTTACCAATGGTTCACCCCAAGACTGTATGCAAATTTGGCACTCTCGGAAAGGGAGTGCTAACCGAACCTATGGCTTGCCATTAATTGCCCAGCTTTCCCGATCGCTCACTCGATCGCGTGGCGTTTGCAGGATTATTCGCAGGGTTAAAGCGGCCATTAGTCCTTCAGGCCCTCCCTCAAGTCCCATCTCTCAACTTGTTTGCCCGATCGCGCCCTAAATTTCCTCAAAGCGAATGTTGGTGTTCATGGTGTCAGGAGACAGCATCGTTCCTTGCAACACCAACACCACCGAGGGGCTGCCGCTGCCTTGAACCGTCACTTGGTCGCCCACTTCCAGGGTGTTCCGCGGGGCGGTGCTGCTGGGTTTGAGGCCCAAGCTGGCCGGCGGGTCAAAAACAATGCTGAACCCCCATTGCCCGATCGTGGTGTTGGTGGTGCGTTCGGTGTAGCCCAGGCGGCCGAGCGCTTGGCGATAGAACTGGATGGCGGCTTCTGCGTTGGATTTGCTCTGGAAGTTCAGGCTTTGCTGGCCGTAGGCATTGGCCGCAAAGATGGCGGGCCGGTTGGCGGGGGCGGTGGTCGGTTGGGGCAACCCGCGCAGAATATTGAGGACGTTGGGGGCGCTGGGCTGGCT